>JAATGI010000460.1 GCA_015654725.1 Rhodospirillales bacterium | reverse complement strand
CCGGCCTTGCCGACATCGCCGACGACGCGCGGATGGTCGCTGTCATAGCCGCGATGGGTCGCGAGATCGAACGCCACCGAGAGCCCCATCTGCCCGTTCTTCAAGCCCTCGCGATAAAAATGATTGGATTCCTCGGCGGTGGAAAAGCCGGCATATTGCCGGATGGTCCAGGGCCGGTTGGCATACATGGTGGCGCGCGGCCCGCGTAAGTAGGGCGGAAAGCCGGGCAAGCCGTCGAGTGTTTCGAGCCGCTCGAGATCGGCGGCGGTGTAGAGCGGCTTGATCGCGATGCCTTCGGGCGTCGCCCAGACCAGCTTGTCGATGCCGCCGCCCAGCTCCTTCTCGGCGAGCGCGCGCCAGTCATCGAGGGATTTTTTCGGAAACTCCGCCATGACGCGATTTTAGCGCCTTGCCGTGACGCGGCGCCAGCGGCCCATTCTCAGCGGATCGTGTGGCGCGCGAACAGGGCGGCGGCGACGAGCAGCGTGGCGCCGGCTTGATGCGCGACGGCGACGGGCAGCGCCACCACCGACAGCAGCGTCACGATGCCGAGCGTGGCCTGGATCGTCGCCATGCCGAACAGCAGATCGAGCGCGAGGCTGGCGCGGCCCTTGGCGCGGCCGCGGCCGAAAACCCATGTCAGCGCGACCGCGAGCCAGGTGGCCTCGGCAAGCAAGCGGTGATCGAACTGGGCCGCCGCCGGATTCTCGAACCAGTTCAGATACCAAGGCTCGAACGCCGCGTATTCGTTGGGCGCGAAGCTGTCGCCCATCAGCGGAAACGTGTTGTAGATCGAGCCGGCGCGCAAGCCCGCGACGAAGGCGCCCGCCACCGCCGTCACCGCCACCAGCGCCAGCACGAGATTGAGCGCCCAAACCAAGCCCGCGCCCGGATGCGCGCGGCCGCGCGGCCAGAACAGATCGAACGCCACCCACAGGATCGCGCCATAGATCAGCAGCGCCGCCAGGAAATGCGCGGCGAGCCGGTACTGGCTCACCTCGATGCGGGTCTCGAGCCCGCTCTCGACCATGTACCAGCCGAGCACGCCCTGGAACGCGCCCAGCGCCAGGATCACGGCGAGCTTCGGCCACAGCTCGCGCCCGACCGCGCCGCGCCAAATGAAAAAGACCAACGGCGCGACGAAGACGAGGCCGATGAGCCGGCCCAACAGCCGGTGCAGATATTCCCAGAAATAAATCCCCTTGAAGGCGGCCAGCGACATGTCGGCATGGATGGCGCGGAATTGCGGGATCGCCTGATAGCGGGCGAAGGCGTCCTGCCACTCGGCCGCGCTTAAGGGCGGCAGCACGCCGGAGATCGGGCGCCATTCGGTGATCGAGAGGCCGGATTCGGTGAGCCGGGTGATGCCGCCGATCACCACCAAGAGAAAAATCATCGCCGCGCAGACGGCGAGCCACCAGGCCACGGCGCGCTGGTCCAGGCGGCGTTGGGTGGAGGTGGTGATGACAAGTTCGGTCACGGGGCGGACAGTGACTCCGGCGCCGGTGCGGCGGCAAGAGCGGCAAAGCGCCTCGTTCGTTAAGGCAAGGCCGGGGGCGATTTGGTGTAAATCAGCGCCGGCACGCTCTCGTCGCAGGCCTGGCCGAGCTTGGCCCGCGGCAGGTTCGGACATTCGGCGCGCAGATCCTTCAGCGTAAGTGGCGCCGCGCCGCGCACCTCGCGCACGCAGGCCGCGCCCGCTTGCCCCCACGCCGCCTCGAAGCGGTCGCCGGGCAAGGCCGAGAGCGGCCGTACCCCGGCATAGTCATAAAGATCGAGGCCGGCGCCGCTGCCGGCATGGGCGGTGCCGGAGCCGCAATAATCGGCCTTGAGCGCGCGGGTGCAGGCCTCGTGATAGTCCCACAGGCTCTTGCCCGCGGCGGTGGCGCGCCACGGGCGGTAGCCGAGGGCGAGGCAACGCGCCTCGGCGCTGCCGGCGCAGATCAGGCTGAACCCGCCTTCATGCAGGTGACGGCCGGATGCGCTCCAGCTCCCCGCCATCGGAAAGACCGCGGTGCCATCGGCGCAGTATGGCGTCTTGTCGCCGTCGATCCGGCTCAGCCGGTAGAACTCGATCTCGCCCGCGGCATCGTCGGGGTCGGGTTCGGCGGCGGCGATGACGAAGCGGGCGCCGCCGAGGGCGAACTCGACCCCGACCAGCCGCGCGCCGCGCTCGCGCCCGCCCAAGGGCTGCGCCAGTTCAAAATGCCCGGCCACGACGTCAAGGCCGGGCGAGGACGCGACCGCGACGGGCGGAACCGACAGTGCCTCGGGCGGCGCCGGCGTCAT
>JAATGI010000336.1 GCA_015654725.1 Rhodospirillales bacterium | reverse complement strand
GGCGCGGCCCAGCCGCGATGCCGCGCATCTCATGCGCCTGTTTGCCGAGCGGCTCGACCAAATCGATCCCGGCCTCGGCATCGAGGATGTGGTGCTGGCGGCGAAAACGGTGGAAAGGTTGGAAGCGCGGCAACTCTCCCTGTCAGTCCCCTCTCCATTATTTTGCCCCTCCCCCCTTGAGGGGGAGGTCGGAATGCCTCGCGCTAGCGCGGCATTCCGGGTGGGGGGTGATCCAGAGCGCGGCCTTACCCCCCACCCGCTCAAAGCCTCCGGCTTTTCGCCTCCCTCCCCCTCAAGGGGGGAGGGGCAAAGAAGTGTCACTTTTAATAATGACGACGTGGCCATGCTCATCGACCGGCTCGCCAATCGGCTGGGGGCGCGCCAGGTCGGCCGCTTGTTGCCGCATGACGCCCATCTGCCCGAGCGCGCGCAGCGTTTCGTCTTCGCCTTCGCGCCCGATGGCGGCAAATCCTGGGACACGGCGAAGCCGCGCCCGGTGCGGCTATTGGCCCGGCCCGAGCCGATCGAGGCGGTGGCGCCGGTGCCGGACGATCCGCCGCTGATGTTCCGCTGGCGCCGGCGTTTGCATCGCGTCGCCCGCGCCGAAGGGCCGGAGCGGCTCATGGGCGAATGGTGGCGCGGCGCGCGCGAGGCCCAGCTCTTGCGCGACTACTACCGGGTCGAGGACGAGCAGGGCCGGCGCTATTGGCTGTTCCGCTCCGGCCTTTACCGGCCCGAGACGCGTTCGCGCTGGTTCCTGCATGGGTTCGATTCATGACCCGCTACGCCGAGCTTCAGGTCACCAGCAATTTTTCCTTCCTGCGCGGCGCCTCGCATCCGGCCGAGCTGGTGGAGCAGGCGAAAGCGCTCGGTCATGCCGCCATCGCCATCACCGATGGCAACACGCTGGCCGGCATCGTGCGCGGCCATGTCGCTGCGGAAGAACAAGGCCTGCGTTTCGTGGTGGGGTGCCGGTTGGAGTTGAGCGCGACTAGCCCCTCACTCCTTGAGGCCGGGCTCGGCCCAACAAAACACACGCCACCCCGGCGAAAGCCGGGGTCTACTTTTACCGTGGATACCGGCGTTCGCCGGTATGGCGATAAAGGGGATGAAGCACGGAACATTGCAAATGCGATCGCCCTGCCCTCAAGGGGGGAGGGGGAAAATAGGCTTCGGCTTGTTCCAAAAAATTCGTCATTCGCCGATGGGCGCGGCCTGCTCTGTTTCCCCACTTCCCGCGCCGCTTATGGCCGGCTGACGCGGTTGCTGACGCGCGGCAAGCGGCGGGCGGAAAAGGCGCAATGCCAAATCTTTTATGACGATCTTGTCGAATTCGGCGACGGCCAGTTGCTGGTGGCGCTGCCGCCGGAAAAATTGACCGCCGGCTTCGCCGAATTTCTCCGCCGTCTCGCCGCGGATTTTCCCGGCCGCTCCTATCTCGCGGCGCAGCAGCTTTATCGCGGCGACGACGCTAGGCGGCTTCATCGCTTGAAGGCAGTCGCCGAGGAAGCCGGCCTGCCGCTGGTCGCGACCAACGACGTGCTCTATCACGCGCCGGAGCGCCGCGCGCTTCAAGACGTGGTGAGCTGCATCCGCGAAGGCTGCACGCTGGCCGAGGCCGGCTTCCGCCTCAATGGGAACGCGGAGCGTCATCTCAAATCGCCCGACGAAATGGCGCGGCTCTTTCGCGGCTATGAGGACGCGCTGGAGCGCACCGTCGAGATCGTCGAGCGCTGCCAGTTCAGCCTCAATGAATTGAAATACGATTATCCCGATGAATCCGGCGGCGACGGCTCGACGCCGCAAGCGCGGCTCGAAAGTCTCGCCTGGAACGGCGCGGCCTGGCGCTATCCCGGCGGCGTGCCGGAAAAAGTCTCGGCGCTGATCGAAAAGGAATTGGCGCTGATCGAGCGCTGCGGTTACGCGCCTTATTTCCTCACCGTGAATTCGATCGTGAAGGAGGCACGCCGGCTGAAAATCCTGTGCCAGGGGCGCGGCTCGGCGGCCAATTCCGTCGTTTGTTATTGCCTCGGCGTCACCGAGGTGTCGCCCGAAAAAATCGACGTTCTGTTCGAGCGCTTCATCAGCGAGGAGCGCCGCGAGCCGCCCGACATCGATGTCGATTTCGAGCATGAGCGGCGCGAGAAGATCATTCAGCATATCTACAAAAAATACGGCCGCGACCGCGCCGCCTTGACCGCGACCGTGATTCATTACCGCCCGCGCCGCGCGGTGCGCGAGGTCGGCAAGGTGCTGGGTCTGTCGGAAGACGTCACGGCCGCGCTCGCCGGCACGGTCTGGGGCTGGTATGGCGACGAGATCGATCAAAAACATGTCCGCGAACTGGGCCTCGATCTTTCCGATCCGACCTTGAGTCTCGCGCTCAACCTGACCCGCGAACTGGTCGGGTTTCCGCGCCATCTCTCGCAGCATGTCGGCGGCTTCGTCATCACCCGCGGCCCCTTGGAGGAGCTGGTGCCGATCGAAAACGCGGCGATGGCGGATCGCACCGTGATCGAATGGGACAAGGACGATATCGACGCGCTGCGCATCTTGAAGATCGACATTCTGGCGCTCGGCATGCTGACCGCGATTCGGCGCGGCTTCGATCTGATCGAGCGTCATTACGGCAAGCGCTACACCATGGCGACGATCCCGGTGGAGCATCCGGCAGTCTATGAGATGCTGCAACGCGCCGATTCAATCGGCGTGTTCCAGGTCGAGAGCCGCGCGCAAATGAGCATGCTGCCGCGCCTCAAACCCAAGGAATTTTACGATCTCGTCATCGAGGTCGCGATCGTGCGGCCCGGCCCGATCCAGGGCGGCATGGTTCATCCCTATCTGCGCCGGCGCAACGGCGAGGAACCGGTGGCGTATCCGTCGGAAGCATTGCGGGGTGTGCTCGGCAAGACCCTGGGCGTGCCGCTGTTTCAGGAACAGGCGATGAAAATGGCGATTGTCGCCGCCTGCTTCACGCCCGCCGAGGCGGATGGGCTGCGCCGCGCCATGGCGACCTTCCGCCGCAACGGCACGATGCCGAAATACAAGGACAAATTCATCGCCGGCATGATCGCGAACGGCTACCCGCCCGATTTCGCCCAGCGCTGCTTTTCCCAAATCGAGGGCTTCGGCGATTACGGTTTCCCGGAATCGCACGCCGCGAGCTTTGCGCTCTTGGTTTATGCCTCGGCCTGGATCAAATGTTTTTATCCCGAGGTCTTCGCCGCCGCGCTGTTGAACAGCCAGCCCATGGGTTTCTACGGCACCGCGCAACTGGTGCGCGACGCGCGGGATCACGGCGTCGAGGTCCGCGCGGCCGATGTCAATCTGAGCGACTGGGATTGCTCGCTCGAACCGATCGCGCCGAACCTCGACTTTTCTCAACCTTCTGCCGCGCGCGGGGGCGGCATTTCCCGCCAAGATCAAGGGGTTGGGAAAAGCCGCGCGTTGCGCCTCGGCTTCAATCAGATCAAGGGATTGGCCAAGGAAAGGCTAGAGGCGTTGGAGGAAAGCCGAGGCGCGGGCTATGTCGGCGTACGCGATCTCGCGCACCGCTCCGGGCTCGACCGCAAATCCCTGGAGCGGCTGGCCGAGGCCGATGCTTTCCGCTCGCTCGGGCTCGACCGGCGCCAGGCGCTGTGGGCGATGAAAGGCATCGACACGCCGCCGCCCTTGTTCGCCGCCGCCGAAGCGCCGGCGCGCGAGGCCCCGGCGCCGCTCCCCGAAATGCCGCTCGGCCAGCAGGTGATCGAGGATTATGCCGCCATCGGCCTTTCCTTGAAGAGCCATCCATTGGCGTTGCTGCGCGACGCGCTGAAGCGCCGCCGCATCCTCACGGCGGCCGAGTTGCGCCGCCAACGGGACGGCAGCCGCGTCACGGTCGCCGGCCTGGTGCTGGTGCGGCAGCGGCCGGGCAAGGGCAATGTCGTGTTCATGACGCTCGAGGACGAGACCGGTATCGCCAATCTCGTGGTCTGGATTCCGGTGTTCGAGCGCTTCCGGCGCATCGCCATGGGCGCGCGGATGGTGGCCTGCTCGGGCAAATTGCAGCGCCAGGGCGAGGCGCCGCATGAAGTAATCCATGTCGTCGCCGAGCAGCTCGTGGATTTGTCGCCGCTCTTGCTCCAGCTCCGCGAAAGCCGCGCGCCGGACCAGCCGAGCCTCGCGCTCCAGAGCCATGATTTTCACTAAACGCGCGGCGGCGGACGCGTCAGTCACCGTGAAGCAAAATCTCGCTACAGTTGCGCGCGTCGTCGCGCAACTCCTCGTAATCCTGCATCGCCCCGCGCAACGGATCGTTCGCCGGCAGCGCGTCGATCGCTTTCTGGATCGCCGCGAGTTCCGCCTCGGAATAGGGTTTGACCGCGGGGCATTGCGTCGGGGCGTAGTGCGGTCGCTCGCATCCCGCGAGCAAGAGCAGCGCCACAGCGATCGCGGCGGCGCGTCGGACGGCGCGCGTCATGGCAGCGCTCTCACCGGAACCGGCGTCATTGGGCCGCGCTCACAATTCCTTGGCGTCGATCAGGACGAAGGCGATGCGGCACGGCGCCTTGCCGCGATTGACCCAGGCATGGTTGGTGGCTTGCTGCACCAGCACGTCGCCGGCCTTGAGATGAACCTCGGAATCGTCGAGCAGCATGTCGATTTCGCCTTCGAGCACGATGGCGTAATCGATGCTCTTGGTGCGATGCATGAAGGGGTGGCGCGACGGCCGGCCCTTGGCGACATGGCCCTCGCCCAGCGCGCTCGAGAAATGCGTGACCGGCAGCGCCTCCATTTCCTTGGTCATGGGGCCGAATTCGACCACGCGGCAGATCGAGCCGTTGGGCGGCGGCGGAATGCCGATTTTCCGCGCGCTCTGATCGGCGCTCACCGCGACATCGGCGGGCGCGGAATCCGTGACCCAGACCAGGCCGGATGCGGTGTCGCTCGCTTCGTTCCG
>JAATGI010000139.1 GCA_015654725.1 Rhodospirillales bacterium | reverse complement strand
GGGGCGTTCGCCTGGCCGGCGTTGCTGCGCAAGCTCGATCGGATCGACCCGTCCTACCGCCAGTGATCCGGAAGCAGAGGGCGACGAATGAGAGGCGTCGCAACGCACCGTTGCGGCGCCTCGAATCGCCGCCACCCTCGAACCAGCTTGGAACGGCGGGCGGTCTCGATTAAATCGTCCGGCGACCCCTAAAACGGGATTTCGTCGTCGAGATCGCCGCCGCCGGCGCCGCTCCGCGCACCGCCCATCACGCTGCGCCCACCGCCCGCGGGCGCGCCCGCCATCTCATCTTCGGCCGACACGGAATCGCCGCCGCCGCCGCCGCGGCCATCGAGCATGGTCAGCTCGCCGCGGAAGCGTTGCAGCACCACCTCGGTGCTGTAGCGCTCCTGCCCTTCTTTATCGGTCCATTTGCGGGTTTGCAGCGCGCCCTCGACATAGACCTTGGCGCCCTTCTTCAAGTATTTCTCGACGACATCGACGAGGCGCTCGTTGAAAATCACGACACGGTGCCATTCCGTGCGCTCGCGCCGCTCGCCGGAACTCTTGTCGCGCCAATTTTCCGAGGTCGCGACCGAGAAATTGGCGATCTTGACCCCGTCCTGGGTCGAGCGGATTTCGGGATCGCGCCCGAGATTGCCGATCAGAATGACTTTATTAACGCTTCCGGCCATGGCGGCGGCTCCTTTTCTGCCGATTATTTAGGAGAGAACAAATCTAGAACTTTCGCAAGGAAAAAACGACAAAATTTTGAACCGCCAAGACACAAAGACACCGAGAAACTTAGAGGTGCGCGCAAAGCGCGCAAAATCTTTTTGCCCCCCCGCTAGCGCCGGTGGCGCCCTGAGCCAATGCGTGACGGGACTCTTGGTGTCTTGGCGCCTTGGCGGTTCAAGTTTTTTTAGCGTGCAACGGCTTCGAGCCGCAGCCGCGTGGTTCGCGGGCCGAACACGCCGATGGTGACGAACACCACCGCCATGCAAAGCGCGATGAAGACGAACACGCCGCCGGTGCCGAACCGGCCTAGGAAAAAGGCGATAATGAAGCTGGTGAAAATGGCGCTGAAGCGGCTCCAGGAATAGACGAAGCCGACCGCCTGGGCGCGGATGCGCGTCGGATAAAGCTCGGTCTGGAAGGCGTGGAACGAGAACGACATCCAATTATTGGATAGCGTCACCAGGATGCCGAACACGATGGCGCCGACCGCGCCGGTCTGTTGCGAGAACAGAAGTCCGAACACCGCGACGCAGGCGGCCGCCCAGGCGATCTGCCATTTGCGCTCGAAGCGGTCGGAAAACGCCATGCCCACCAGCGGCCCGATCGGCGCCGCGATGGCGATGACGAAGGTGTAGAGCAGCGACTTGGTGACGCCGATGCCTTGCGCGATCAGCAAGGTCGGAACCCAACTCGCGAAGCCGTAATAGCCCACGGTCTGAAACAGGTTGAAGATGACGAGGATGACGGTGCGGCCGAGATAAGGCGCGCGCCAGATCTCGAACCACGAGCCACGCACGGTATCCGCCTCGCCGGCGACGAGTTCGGGCGCCGGCAGCGGCCGCCCGGTCTCGGCCAGGGTCGCGGCTTCGAGCCCGGTCATGATGCGGTCGGCTTCGGCGACGTGGCCATGCTGCGCCAGCCAGCGCGGCGATTCCGGCAAGCCCAGCCTGATCCACCAAATGAAGATTGCGCCGGTCGCGCCGATCAGCATCACGATGCGCCAGCCATCGAAGCCCGCGATCTGGATCGGCACCAACAGCCAGGACAGGAACGCCACCACCGGCACGGCGATGAACATCACGAACTGGTTGTAGCCGAAGGCGGCGCCGCGCCGCTCCTTCGGCACCAGTTCCGAGACATAAGCGTCGCTGTTCACGAACTCGACGCCGATGCCGATCGAGGCGATGAAGCGCCAGATCACGATGCCCTGCGCCGTGTCCTGCAACGCCAGCACCACCGTCGCGATCGAATACCACAGAAGCGCGAAGGTGAAGATCGAGCGCCGGCCGAAACGGTCGGACAAGGGCGTGAAGGCGATGGTGCCGACGAACATGCCGGCGAACAGCGCCGCGACGAAACTCGGCACGCCCTGCAAGCCGAACAGGGCGGTGCCGGTTGTGGAGAATATGCCCGACTTGACGAGGCCGGGCGCCACATAGGCGGTGAAGAAAATGTCGTAGAATTCGAAACAGCCGCCAAGGGAGATGAGCGTCACCAGCCGCCGCATCGAGCTTGAGCGCGGCAGCCGGTCGAGCCGCGCGGCGAGCGCCGCCGCCGCCTCGATGCCGTCACG
>JAATGI010000304.1 GCA_015654725.1 Rhodospirillales bacterium | reverse complement strand
CGCGGTGCCCCGCATCGCCAAGGCGCCCCCGGCGGTGCTCGCCGGGCTCAAGGCCCTGATCGTCGACGATATCGAGATGAATCGCCGGATCCTGACCGGCCAGCTCAATTCGCTGGGCATGGAAACGGAAAGCGTTTCCGACGCGTTTTTCGCCATCGCCGCGCTGGAGCGCGCGCGTTCGAGCGGGCGGAATTTCGATCTCGTCTTCATCGATCACATGATGCCGGACGTGTCCGGCCTGCAGCTCGCCCGGCGCATTCGCGCCATGGACTGGGGCGCCGAATTGAAGCTGGTGATGGTGTCGTCGGCGGCGGATCACGCGGCGGCGGATCGGAGCGCGGGCTCGAGCATCGACGCCGCTTTGACCAAGCCGCTGCGGCAACAGGCTCTGCTCGATTGCCTGGCGCGGATTTTCGGCGCCGCGTCGGCACCGGCGCCGACGCCCGATGCCGTGCCGGCGATCGTGCGGCCGCTCCGCGTGCTCCTGGCGGAAGACAACAGAATCAACCAGCAGCTGGCGCGGGCGATTCTCGCCAAGGCCGGTCACGGCATCGAGATCGCCGCCAACGGCGAGGAAGCGGTCCTGGCGGTGCGCCGCGGCGCCTTCGACGTCGTGCTGATGGATGTGCAGATGCCGGTCATGGACGGCTTCCAGGCGACGGCGGAGATTCGCGCGCTCGCCGCCAACCGGCGCGACATTCCGATCATCGCGCTTACCGCGCATGCGATGGCGGGCGCGCGGCAGCAATGCCTCGACGCCGGCATGGACGACTATCTGGCGAAGCCGCTGTCTCCGGGCGCCCTGCTCGGCAAGCTCAACGATATCGCGATGAATTCCGCCGCCGGTTCGATGCCGGACGAGGCCGCGGCGGCACCCGTCGCCGGGAACGGCGAGAGCGCCGAACTCGACGTCTTGGCGCTCGATGCGTTGCGGGCGACCATGGGCGAGGAATTCGATCGCCTGTTGCCGAGTTTCACCGGCGCCGTCGCCTACGGCATCGCCGCGATCGAGCGGCTGGTGCATGCCGGCGATCTTCCCGGCGCGGCGCGCGAGGCGCACAATTTGGTCGGCACCGCCGGCGGCATCGGCGCGATGCGGGTCGCCGCCTTGGGACGCGAAATGGAATCCGTTTGCCGCTCGGGCCGCGCCGAGGAATGCCTCTATCGGATCGTGGAACTGCGCGACGCCCATGCGCGGGTACGGCGCCCGTTGCGCGACTATCTCGAAAGCCGCGCGACGTTGGCGCCGCCGAGTTTGCCGCGCCAGGTCAGCGCCGCGTAGTCGCCGTCTCCTGGCGAGAGTCCGATCCGCGCTCGCTAGAACACTCAAGCCGTCACCCGGGCGAAAGCCGCGTCGGCGCCCCTTGAACGAGTTACCCTATTAGGGTAATGTAGGACGCGGTGGAAAAGCGGACGCCCCATTACCACCTCGCGCGGATTCAGGCCGATGTCGCTCGGCTGGGAGCGGCTGCTTTTACCAAGACCGCTCTGGACGGCGGCCGGACGATGGGGCTGACCACGGCGGAAATGCTGGCCGTGATCGCTTCGTTGACGCGGCGCGACTTCCACAAGTCGATGACCACCTATGCCGATCATCGCGTGTGGCAGGACGTCTATCACGCCGCAACGCCGATCCGGAGAGACGCTTATATCAAGATCACCCTGCGCGGTACCGCGCCGGTGATTCAGTTCAAGGAGAAATGATCTTGGCCCGAAAATGTCTGAACTGCGAGGCTCACAAGCCCTTGAAGCGGTTCAAGGATAAGCCCTTCACGATCGAACATGCCGGCATGACGGCGCGGGTGGAAAGCTTGTCGGGTTGGCGTTGCGGCACGTGCGGCGAAGTTGAATTCGACGCCAACAGCGCGCGACGTTACGCGGCGGCGGGCGACGCCTTGGTGCTGCGAGAGCGCGAACGGCAGCGACGGGAAATCCGTCGCATCCGCCGCAAGCTGGGGCTGAGCCAAGTCGCCGCCGCGCGCCTCACCGGCGGCGGCCACAACGCCTTCTCCCGTTATGAGCGCGGCGAAGCAATGCCATTGCCGGCGGTCGTCAACTTGTTCCGGCTCTTGGACAGGCACCCGGAGCTGCTCAAGGATTTGGCTTGAGCTACGCCTTTCGCGCCCCGTCCGCCGCCGCGTCGGCGCCCTTGATGCGCTGGGCGAGCGCCGCTTCGAGGAACCGGTCGATATCGCCGTCCAGCACCGCGCTCGGATTGCCGGTTTCGACGCCGGTGCGCAGATCCTTCACCATCTGATAGGGCTGGAGCACGTAAGACCGGATCTGGTGGCCCCAGCCGATATCGGTCTTGGTGGCGTTCATCGCCGCGGTCGCGGCCTCGCGCTTTTGCAGCTCGATCTCGTAGAGCCGCGCCTTGAGCATCGCCATCGCATGGGCGCGGTTCTGATGCTGCGAGCGCTCGCTCTGGCACGCCACCACCACCGGATCGCTCCCGGGCGGCTGATAGGTCAAGCGCACCGCGCTGTCGGTCTTGTTGACATGCTGGCCGCCCGCGCCCGAGGAGTGATAGGTGTCGGTGCGCAAATATTTGTCCTCGACCGTGACCTCGATCTTGTCGTCCACCACCGGATAGACCCAGACCGAGGCGAAGCTGGTCTGGCGGCGCGCATTGGCGTCGAACGGCGAAATCCGCACCAGGCGATGCACGCCGCTTTCGGTCTTGAGCCAGCCATAGGCGTTTTCGCCCACGACCCGCACCGTGGCCGATTTAAGGCCCGCGCTCTCGCCCGCCGATTCCTCGATCCATTCGACCTTGTGGCCGTGTTTCTCGGCCCAGCGCGTGTACATGCGCAGCAGCATCTCGGCCCAATCCTGCGCCTCGGTGCCGCCGGCGCCGGAATGAACCTCGAGATAGGCATGGTTGCCGTCGGCCTCGCCCGAAAGCAGGCTTTCGAGCTCGCGCTGCCCGGCCTCGTCCTTGAGCTTGGCGAGATTGGCCTCGGCCTCGGCGAGGATCGCCTTGTCGCCGTCGGCTTCCGCCATCTCGATCAGGCCGAGCGTGTCGGCGAGATCGCGTTCGATGCGGCGATAGCTCTCGATGCCGCGCTCGAGACGCGCCTTCTCGCGCATCAGCGCCTGCGCGCGCTGCGAGTTGTTCCATAGGTCGGGCGATTCGGTGAGGGACTTCAGCTCGTCGAGGCGCTTGAGCGAATGATCCCAGTCAAAGATGCCTCCTTAGCAAAGCGAGCGAGCGTCCGATCTCGCTTGCCATCGCCTCGTTTTCCGCGCGCATGTCGTCAACCCCGATCGTATCGCTGCACTTAATATAGGCCGCCGGTGCCGGACGCGGGAGCGCCGCGCGGAATGGTCTGCACCGGATCGGCGCCGGTCCCGCCGTCCGGATCGGCGGCCGGCTCGGCGCCGTGGTCCGCATTGACATTCTCGGTCGCGGCGGCGGTCGGCGGCGGGACCTCGTCGCCGGCGGACGGCGCCATCGAGGCCGCGTCCTCGTCATCGCTGAAGTTCCGCGTGCCGATGCGGTCGGCCTCGGCGGTCGGCTCGGTACCGGGCTTGAAGGCTTCCAGAATCACGTTTTTGTCGCCGGGATAGGGCAGCAAGCCGGTCGGGTGATCGACGCGCACCAGCATGATGCCGGAGGGAATGCGGAACGGAATCGCCGGCTTGTCCTTGAGCGCCGCCGCCATGAAGTCGCGGAAGATCGGCGCCGCGACCGAGGCGCCGGTCTCGTGGGCGCCGAGGCTCCGCGGCGTGTCGTAACCGACGAACACGCCCACGGCCAAATCCGGCGAAAAGCCCATGAACCAGGTATCGTTCGAGTCGTTGGTGGTGCCGGTCTTGCCCGCGAGCGGCTTGCCGACCGACGACACCACCTTGCCGGTGCCGCTTTCGACCACGCCTTGAAGAATGGACACGATCTGATAGGCGCTGGCGGGATCGACCACCGTGTCGCGGATGTCGGGCAGCTCGGGCGGCGGCTGGCCGCCATAGGCGATATTGTCGCATTGGTCGCAATCGCGCTGGTCGGCGCGGTAGATGGTGGTGCCGTTGCGGTCCTGGACGCGATCGATGATGGTGGGCGCGACGCGCTTGCCGCCATTCACCAGCATGGCGTAGGCGGTGGTGAGACGCAGCGGCGTGGTTTCGCCCGCGCCCAGCACCATCGAATATTCGAGCGGCATCTTGTCCATGATGCCGAAATCCTGGATCGATTTGGCGACCGCCGGCAGCCCGATCTCCTGGCCGAGGCGCGCCGTGACCAGGTTGCGGCTTTGCTCGACGCCGACGCGCAGCGGCAGCAAGCCGTAGAATTTATGGGTGTAATTGCTGGGCTTCCATTTCGGCAGGCCCGGCCCTTGATCGATCACCACCGGCTCGTCGAGCAACGCGCTCGACGGCGTGAAGCCGTTCTGGAACGCGGCGATATAGACGAACGGCTTGATCGCCGAGCCGATCTGGCGATGGGCCTGGGTGGCGCGGTCGAACTGGCTGATGTCGTAGCTGAAGCCGCCGGCGAGCGCGAACACGCGGCCGGTATGCGGGTCCATCGCCACCAGCGCGCCCGACACTTCGGGCACCTGGCGCAAGCCGTAATCGCCGGTTGCGCCGGGGAGCCGCTCGACCAGCACGACGTCGCCGGCGACGATGACGTCCGACGGCCGCGACGGCGGCGGACCCACGCCGCGGTCCCGGTCGTCGAGCGCGCGCCGCGCCCATCGCAGCTCCGTCATGGGAATCCGACCCGAGCTACCGTTCGCGAGGCCGATCGACGCGTTCTCGGCGCCGGTCGCCAGTACGGCGGCGAGCTGCCAGCCGACATCCGCGGCCCCCGCCACCGGCGGCACTTGCGCGAGCCGCGCCTGCCAATCGGCGTTCGATGCGAAGTGCTGCACCGGCCCGCGCCAGCCGTGGCGGCGGTCATAGGCGATGAGGCCGTCGCGCAAGACCCGGTCGGCGACCGCCTGGAGCCCGGGATCCAGGCTGGTACGGACCGTCAAGCCGCCCTCATAGAGCGGCTTGTCGCCATATTGCGAGACCAGGGTGCGCCGTACTTCCTCGGCGAAAAAGGGCGCCGTCGCGGTATCGGACACGCTGCGGCGGACAGCGTCGATCGGCTCGGCCTTGGCGGCCGTGGCCGTGGCCGCGTCGATGAAGCCGTCCTCCTGCATCCGGTCGACGACCCAATCGCGGCGATCCTTGGCGGCCTCGGGATGGCGGTCGGGATTGTAGCCGTTGGGCGCCTTCGGCAGCGCCGCCAGGAATGCCGCTTCGGCGGGGTCGAGTTCGTCCAGCGATTTGTTGAAATAGGTCAGCGACGCGGCGGCGACGCCGTAGGACCCGCGGCCGAGATAGATCTCGTTGAGGTAAAGCTCGAGGATGCGATTCTTGCTCAGCACTTGCTCCAGGCGCAACGCCACCAGCGCTTCCTTGATCTTGCGCTTGAACGAAACCTCGTTGCCGAGGAGGAAATTTTTCGCCACTTGCTGCGTGATGGTGGAGGCGCCGACCGGGTGGCGATTTTGCCCAAGCCGCGCCAGATCGGTCAGGCCGGCCCGCGCCATCGACAGGAAATTGACGCCGGGGTGGCTGTAGAATTCGCGATCCTCGGCGGCGATGAAGGCGTTCTTGATCAGATTCGGCATCGCCGTCACCGGCATGAAAATGCGCTTCTCGCTGGCATATTCGGCCATCAGCTTGCCGTCGCCGGCATAGACCCGGCTGACGATGCGCGGCTGATAATCGGCGAGCTGCTTGTAATCGGGCAGGTCGCGGCCGAAATACCAGAGCGTGACGGCCAGCACGGTCGCCGCAGCAAGCGCGCCCAGGACCGCGACCAGGACCAGGGTGCGGAAAATATTGACAATGACGTTCATTTCCGCGCCCACAGTGGCGCCGTTTTGCGGCACCTTCAAGGCGGTTTCAATCCGGGCCGGCGCCTGTTATCGTTCGTCCCGCGAATTACCGCGGTCGCCGGGTTGGCCTCAAGGCCTCACGGCGGCGTCTCGGGACGCTCACCGAGCGGCGCGATCTAGGCGCGCGCCGCCGCAACTCGTCCCGCCGACGCCTCAGACTGAGCGGTTTGGATGAACCATTATGAAGCCGCGCCGGCCCTGGCCGGCAAGGCTGCCTTGACGAGTTCCGCGATGGCTTTGAATAGCCCGATATTCGACGGAGTGATTGCAGGCGCCGGCGGCTTCTCCCACGCATGGGTCAGGTCATGCTCCCGATTCGCACGGGTGTCTCGGCATGGCCCGGAGCAAAGCCAAAATGGCAAAACGTATGTTGATCGACGCGGCGCATCCGGAAGAGATTCGGGTCGCCGTTCTGAATGGCGCGCGGCTCGAGGATTTCGACTTCGAGACCGCGAGCAAGCGCGAGATCAAGGGCAATATCTATCTCGCGAAGGTGACACGGGTGGAACCGTCGCTGCAGGCGGCGTTCGTCGAATATGGCGGG
>JAATGI010000384.1 GCA_015654725.1 Rhodospirillales bacterium | reverse complement strand
TCGGCGCTGAAATGGTCGGGCGGCTATGTCTGGGCCTGCAAGAACTACGATGGCGACGTCCAGTCGGACACGGTCGCGCAGGGTTTTGGCTCGCTCGGTCTGATGACCTCAGTGCTCTTGACGCCGGATGGGCAGACCGTCGAGGCGGAGGCCGCGCATGGCACCGTGACGCGGCATTATCGCGAGCATCAGAAGGGCCGCGAGACCTCGACCAATTCGATCGCCTCGATCTTCGCCTGGACGCGCGCGCTTTCGCATCGCGCCAAGCTCGACGACGATCTCGAACTCGCCCATTTTACCGCCACATTAGAAAGGGTCTGCATTGATACGGTCGAATCGGGTTTCATGACCAAGGATCTTGCGCTTCTCGTTGGTGCGGATCAGAAATGGCTGTCGACCACGGGCTTCCTCGACAAGATCAGCGACAATCTGCGTAAGGTTCTGGAGCCGCCAGCGGCGGCGTGAGACATGCGCGAGTGCTCGGAGAGTTTCGGCGTTGAAAACAGCCTACGATTGAAATGAGCTTATTGTCTCGGCCGATGCATATCGATATAAGGCCAGCGATTTCGTTTGAGGTGCGGAGATTCTGAACGTGCCGAGTGATGCGATCGATGTCGATTATCGACCGTCTGAAGACGAACCTTTCATGAATGAGAGGCAGCGCGAGTATTTTCGTCGGAAACTGCTCGCGTGGAAGGAAGACATTTTGCGGGAGAGCCGCGAAACCCTGGTCGTATTGCAGAACGACAACGAAAACCTGCCCGATCTCGCCGATCGCGCCTCCTCGGAAACGGATCGTGCGATCGAGTTGCGCGCCCGCGACCGGCAGCGCAAATTGATTGCCAAGATCGATGCCGCGCTCGCCCGCATCGAAGATGGCAGTTACGGCTATTGCGAGGAGACCGGCGAGCCGATCTCGCTCAAGCGGCTCGACGCCCGGCCGATCGCGACCTTCTCGATCGAGGCGCAGGAGCGCCACGAGCGGCGCGAAAAAGTTTATCGCGACGGCTGATTCGCGCCCGGACAGGCCGGCGCCCTGCGCGCCGCCAAATTGCTTCCTATATCGGGCGGGGGTAGCCTCTCCGGCACCGAGCGGGGCGTAAGCTTCGCCATTGCCTCCCTTTGAGAAAGCAGAAGAATGGCCAATCCGATTGCGCCCCTCACGCCGACGGCCGCGGCCGCCAAGCCCGGCGGTCCCCTCGTGACGCACGCCAGGCTCGCCAACGGGCTCGAAATCGTCGTCATCCCGGATCACCGCGCCCCGGTGGTCACGCATATGGTCTGGTATCGCAACGGCTCGGCCGACGATCCGGTCGGCAAGTCCGGCATCGCGCATTTCCTCGAACATCTGATGTTCAAGGGCACCAAGAACCATTCGATCGGCCATTTCGCCTCGCTCATCGCCGATGTCGGCGGCCAGGAGAACGCTTTCACCTCGAACGACTACACCGCCTATTTCCAGCGCGTGCCCAAGGAACATCTGCGCACCTGCATGGACTATGAGGCCGACCGCATGCACAACCTCGTCCTTAGCGACGAGGTGGTGGCGCCGGAACGCGACGTGGTGCTGGAAGAACGGCGGATGCGCACCGATTCCGACCCTGCCGATCTTTTGAACGAGGCGGTGCAGTCTGCGCTCTTCACCCGCCATCCCTATGGCCTGCCGGTGATCGGCTGGTCCGACGATATCGCTGGCCTCGGCCGCGCCGATGCGCTCGCCTATTATCAGCGCTTCTACACGCCGGAAAACGCCATCCTGATCGTTGCCGGCGATGTCGAGCCGGAGGAGGTCGTGGCTCTCGCCGGCGAAATCTATGGCGAGGTTCCGGCGCGGGGCGAAGCGCCGCAGCGCGTGCGCGTGCGCGAGCCAAAGCCCCAGGCGCACCGGCAGGTGACGCTCGCCGACGAAAAGGTCGAGCAGCCGTCCTATCAGGTCTGTTTCCTGGTGCCGTCCTATAAGACCGCGCCGCGCGAGGCCGAGGCGCTCGAAGTCCTCGCCCATTATCTCGGCGGCGGCCAGACGAGCCTCTTGTTCAAAAGGCTCGTCATCGAAAAGAAGTTCGCCGTCTCGGTCGGCGCCTATTATGGCGGCACCGCGCTCGACGACACCCGCTTTTACATTTATGGGATGCCGGCGCCGGGCGTCTCGCTGGAGACGCTCGACGAAGAGATCGCGGCGATCATCGCCGGCCTTGCCGAACAGGGCGTCGACACGGCGGATATCGAGCGGGCCAAATCCCGCCTCGTCGCCGAGACGATCTATGCGCAGGACAATCAGGCGGCGATGGCGCAATGGTATGGCGCCTCGCTGGCCACCGGCCTCACCCTCGACGAGATCCAGAACTGGCCGAAGCGGATTGAGGCGGTCACGGCCGAAGACGTGGTGAAGGCGGCGCATTGGCTCGACCGCCAGCGCGGTGTCACCGGCTTTCTGCTGCCGGCACAGCGGGCGGCGGCTTATGTGCAGGATTCCCAATGAACGATACGCTCAAGACAGAACCCAAGCCCGCGAATTCCCGCGCCTCGACCGTGCAGCAGGTCGTCTCGCGGGGCGGTATCGCGGCTTGGCTGGTCGAGGATTACACCGTTCCGCTGGTGGCGCTCGAACTCGCCTTCCGCGGCGGTGCCTCGCAAGACCCGGCGACTTTGCCGGGTGTGGCGACGCTGCTCGCCGGGCTGTTCGATGAAGGCGCGGGCCCCTACGATTCGGACGCGTTTCATCGCCTGCTTGAGGAAAATGCGATCGAGCTCGGCTTTTCCGCCGATCGCGACCTTTTCGTCGGTCGCCTGCAGACCTTGGAGCGCAACAAGGCCAAGGCCTTTGAGCTGCTGGGCCTCGCCATCGCTCAAGCGCGGCTCGATCTCGAACCCCTGGAGCGGGTGAAGAGCCAGCTCGCCGCCGGCCTCAAGCGCGAGGTGAACGATCCCGATTATGTCGCCAATCGCGCCTTCCGCCGCATCGCCTACGCCGGCCATCCCTATGGGGCGCCGGTGCGCGGCGATTTGGCGACGCTCGAAATGTTGTCGCGTCCGCATGTCGCGGATTTTCGCGCCAACAATTTCGCTCGCGACAATCTGAAGGTCGCGGTGGTCGGGGCCATCGATGCGCCGACGCTCGCCGCTTATCTCGACGAGGTCTTCGGTACGCTGCCGGAAAAAGCCGCGCTGCTGCCGGTGCCCAATATTGCCTTTGCCGGGGCGGGGCGGCGCGAAATCGCCGATATCGACCTGCCGCAATCGACGATCCGCTTTGGCCGCCAGGGCGTCGCGCGCGACGATAAGGATTTCGTTGCAGCGACGGTGGTGAATCACATTCTCGGCGGCGGCGTTTTATCGGCGCGGCTGTTCCGCGAGGTGCGCGAGAAGCGCGGCCTCGCCTATTCGGTTTATTCGCAACTCGCGACGCAGGACCATGCCGCGATGCTCTACGGCGGCACGTCGACCAAGAACGAGCGTGCCGCCGAATCGCTCGAGGTGATCCAAGGCGAAATCCTGAGCCTCGCCGAAGCGGGTCCGAGCGCCGAGGAACTCGACAAGGCGCAGAAATTTCTCATCGGCTCTTATGCTTTGCGCTTCGATTCCTCGACCAAGATCGCCGCGCATCTGGCGCGTCTGCAAGCCGAAGGCTATGGCGTCGATTACCTCGACGCCCGCAACAAACTGATCGAGGCGGTGACGCTGGACGACGCCAAGCGCGCCGCCAAGCGGCTCTTCGGCGACGGCTCGCTGCT
>JAATGI010000205.1 GCA_015654725.1 Rhodospirillales bacterium | reverse complement strand
TTGACGCCGGCGGAAACGATCCTCGCCGCGGCCTTGGCTCAGGGCGGTTTGTCGTTGAAGGAGACGGCGCAAGAGCTCGGCATCCAGTTCGGCACCGCCCGCAAATGCCTCGAGCATATTTTTCAGAAGACCGGTACCAATCGCCAGAGCCAGCTCATCGCCCTTTTGAAGAGCGCGCAGCCCTTCGGATAGCAGCCGTCATTGCGAGCCCTATGGCTCGCAATGACGATGTGCAGCCGTTGCGCGCGCGCAACAGCGCCACGAAAGCCGCGATGCGCCCGGCAAATGCCGGGCGTGCCCTAAGCTGAAGCAGAGTCAATTGTCCGTGAAGCAGGATGATTCAGCCGGGGGCGAAGATGGCGCGGCGAATTTGTGGAATTTCTCAAATGAAAATACGGCACGACCCGGTTCGTTGCTGGCGCTTACGGCGGGGGTCAGCCTGCTGGCGTTGTTCGGCGTGGGCTTGTCGACGCCGGCCCACGGCGTCAGGATCTAGCTGACAGAGCGATCACGGAAACTTGTAAAGTCTCCATCGTTAATCGATTCTTTTGGGGCTTCCCATGCAGTCATTCCGCCGCGCGCATATTCAAGGTCTTCTCTTGACCTCTTCGTTAAATCCTGGCGGTTCGCCGTGCTCGGCGAAGAGCCGCTGGAAAGCCGAAAAGCGGACGCACAACGCGCTGCTTGGGCCGGCCATCGTGGCGGTAACATGTTGGATCACGATGGCGCCGCTCCCGGCGTTTGCCGTAGGCAACACCTTTCTTTGTGAAACTACTACGACCGGCGATGCGTATAATGCGACTGCACCGCAAGGCAACATGGCCTGCGGCACTGCTGCTAACGCGAACGGCGCCGACGGGAAAGCCACAGCGGTCGGCCTATTTTCGCAAGCCGTTGCGAACAGCACCACATCGTTGGGTGCCCTCGCGCAAACGACGGGGGACAACTCGACGGCGATAGGTTCTGGAAGCCGCGCTGGGGGTTCCCAGCCTGACCAAACCGGCATGACACCCCCAGATTATACCAACACGAACAACACGGCAGTCGGCCAAGCCTCGCAGGCCGGCGTGACCGGCGACGGGCAAACGGGCAACACGGCCATCGGACAAGGCGCGATCTCCGACGTCGCCAACGGGACGGCGCTTGGCCAAGGGTCTTCCGTCACAGCGAACGGCAGCGTCGCGCTCGGGCAAGGCTCGGTCGCCGACACTGCGGACAGCGTTTCCGTCGGTGACGGTGCGACCAACTATTACCGCACGATCACCAATGTGGCCGATGGCGTAAACGCGCATGATGCCGTCACGGTCGAGCAGCTCAACAGCGCCACGGCAAATCCCGATGCAGTGAAATATGACGACTCGAGCCATACGAGCCTCACGCTGGATTCGGGCGGCGCAGCCGTCGGAATTCATAACGTAGCCGACGGAACGAACCCTAATGATGCGGTGAATTACGGTCAGCTCTCGCAGACCAATCAGGCCGTCGCCAACCTTCAAACCGAGATCAACGATGTGCCGATCCAGGCGACCAACTCGGGCGGTGCGCCGGGTCCGTCGGCGACCGGCGCGGGCACGGTCTCGGCAGGCTATGGTGCGACGACCGGCGACGCGCAAAACGCATCCGCCTATGGTCAGGGCGCCCAGGCAACATCCGATGGCGCGACGGCCATCGGCCAGGGCGCGGTCGCTTCGGGCGATCCGACCACCGCCGTCGGCACCGGAGCGCAGGCGCTCTCCAATAACGCCTCGGCCTTCGGCGCCGGCGCCGTGGCCGGTGTGGCGCCAGGCACTGGCGACAATGCCACCGCGATCGGCGAAGCCGCTTCTGCGACCGGTTTGGACAGTACCGCCATTGGCCAGGGCGCCGTAGCGAGTTTCAATAATTCGACCGCGATCGGCCAAGGTGCCGTGACCACGCGCGCCAATCAAGTTGCAGTCGGCGCGAGTTCAAACACTTATACTTTGTCCGGGCTGACCTCCGCCGCGAGCCTCGCGGCGCAGAATGGCACAACCAATTTTGTCACCACCGACGCGAATGGCAATTTGGCAGAGTCGGTCTATGGCCCTTCGAGCATCGCTTCGCTCGATGCCAGCGTCGCCGGATTACAGAATGGCTTGCACAAAGCCTACGAGGGAACCGCGATCGCGCTCGCGATGGCCGGCGCCAGCCTGCCGGAAGGCAAGAGATTCGCCATTTCGGCCAATTGGGGCACGTTCGAAGGTGAAAACGGCTTCGCCGCGAACGGCATCCTCCGTGTCAACGACTATGTTTATTTTGACGGCGGCATCGGCGTCGGCGCGGACCATGGAACGGTCGGCGGCCGCGCCGGCGTTACGCTGGCTTGGTAAGTAAATGGCGGTCGAGTTGTGACGCGAAACCGAACCCGGCTCATCGCGGGCCTTTGTCTAAACGCGTTCGCCCTCACCGCACCCGGCGCGCCAGTTTGGGCGCAGGCACCCGCCGCGCGGTCCGCTTCTTCGCCGCAGCCCGCTCAGCTCGACCGCAACGACGTGCTCATCCTCATCCGCTCGGTCTTGTTGGCGCTCGACGATGCCAACAAGACCGGCAATTACACGGTTCTGCGCGATCTCGGCGCGCCCGGCTTTCAAGCGG
>JAATGI010000014.1 GCA_015654725.1 Rhodospirillales bacterium | reverse complement strand
TCGACGCGCTTCGCCCGGCGGCCCTGATCTCGACTGGGCCCAAATTGTTCGAGGGCTCGGAATGGGATTTCGACAAATTGCGGCGCGCCTATGACGCGATCGAGGAGATCGCGGTCGGCGAGCTTGGCCTCGACACCTACCCCAATCAGGTCGAGGTCATCACCTCGGAGCAGATGCTCGACGCTTATGCCTCGATCGGCCTGCCGCTGATGTATCGGCATTGGAGCTTCGGCAAGCGCTTCGCGCGCGAGGAGACGCTGTATCGCCGCGGGCTGATGGGTCTCGCCTATGAGATCGTGATCAATTCGAGTCCCTGCATCAGCTACATCATGGAGGAAAACTCCATGGCGATGCAGACGCTGGTGATCGCGCATGCCGCCTTCGGCCACAATCATTTCTTCAAGAACAATTATCTGTTCCGGCAATGGACAGACGCCGCCGGCATTCTCGATTATCTCGCCTTCGCGCGCGACTACATCGCGCATGCCGCGGAACGGCACGGCGTCGACGCGGTCGAGCGCGTCCTCGACGCGGCGCACGCGCTGATGGATCACGGCGTCCACCGCTACGCCAAGCCGCCCAAGCTCAATCTCGCCGAGGAAACCAAGCGCGAGGACGAGCGGCGGCAGCATTTCGAGCAGAATTACGACGACGTTTGGCGCACCACGCTCCTCACCGAGGAAAAGCGCGACGAGGACGAAGCAGCTGCGGCCAAGAAGCGCGCCGACATGCGGCGCAAGCTCGGCCTGCCCGAGGAGAATCTGCTCTATTTCATCGAAAAGCGCGCGCCGCGGCTCGAGGCTTGGCAGCGCGAGCTGGTGCGTATCGTGCGTCACGTCTCGCAATATTTCTATCCGCAGAAGCAGACCCGGCTGATGAACGAGGGCTGCGCCACCTTCTGCCATTACGAGATCGTCAACCGGCTCCACGAAAAGGGCCTGATCTCCGACGGCACGCTGCTGGAAATCCTGCACTCGCACACCGGCGTCGTGTTCCAGCCGGATTACGACGATCCGCGCTTCGCCGGCATCAATCCCTATGCCCTGGGCTACGCCATGATGCGCGACATCAAGCGCATCTGCCTCGAGCCCACGGACGAAGATCGCGCCTGGTTCCCGGAGATGGCGGGGAACGGCGACCCCTACGGCACCTTGCGCCATGCCTGGGCCAATTACCGCGACGAGAGCTTCGTGCTGCAATATCTGAGCCCGCGGGTGATGCGCGACTTCCGGCTGTTCAAGGTGCTCGATCGGGAAGGTGCCGAAGCACTGGAAGTCGACGCCATTCACGACGAGCGCGGCTATCGCGAGCTGCGCGCGGCGCTGTCGCGGCATTACGATCTCGCGCGCCACGAGCCCGACATTCAGGTGCGCGACGTCGATTTCGCCGGCGATCGTTGTCTGGTGCTGAGCCACGCCGTCCATGACGGCGTGCTCCTGGACGAAGCCGGCGCCAAGGCCGTGCTGGAGCATGTCGTCGAATTATGGCGCTACGGCATCCGGCTCGAGGAAGTCGATGCCGTCACCGACAAGGTGCTCAAGACCTACGAGCAGTCCGCGCGGCGGTAAGCGCGCGCTATTTCTTCGGCATCAGCTTGAGCGACGCCGAGTTCATGCAAAAGCGCAATCCGGTCGGCTCCGGCCCATCCTCGAAGACGTGGCCCAGATGCGCTTCGCATTTGCCGCACAGCGCCTCGGTGCGCACCATGAAATGGCTGCGGTCGGACTTGGTCTCGACGCTCTTGTCGTCGATCGGCTTGAAAAAGCTCGGCCAGCCGGTGCCGGAATCGAATTTGGTCGCGGCATCGAACAGCGGCTGCCCGCAACCGGCGCAGACATAGGTTCCGGGCGCGTGCTCGTCCCAATATTGGCCGGTAAAGGCGGGTTCGGTGCCTTTTTCGCGCATGACGTGATATTGCGCCGGCGAAAGTTCCGCGCGCCATTCGGCTTCGGTCTTTTTCACTTTCTCGGTCATCGCTCACCTTCCTCGGCCCTCAATGTAAGGCGCCGCGAATAAGACGCAAGTGCAGCGGCGGCCTGGTCTGGGCGGACTGCTGGCGGATGCCGCGATTGTGATATATTGCGGCCATGACCAAACTGCTCGAAGAAGCCATCGCGACGCTGCGGGCGTTGCCCGAGCGCGATCAGGACACCGCCGCCAAGTTTTTGCTCGGGTTCACCAATCCCGACGCGCACCGCTACCAACTCGCGGACGATCAGGTTGCCGAAGTGGAGGCCGCGCTGCGCGAAGACGCGCTGGCGACCGATGCGGAAATGGCCGAGATTTGGCGCCGCTTCGACCGTTGAACCTGCGCTTCAGCGCGCGGGCGCGGCTGCATCTACTCGCTATTCAGGACTACATCGAGGGCCAAGGGAATCCGCTCGCGGCGCGACAAATCGGCGAACGAATCCGCGAGGCTACGGAAATTCTCCGTGACTTTCCTTTTGCCGGTCGGCCGGGAAGAGTGCCGGGCACGCGCGAATGGGTGGTGCGGCGGTTGCCCTACATCGTCGTTTATCGGGTGTCCCAAGGCGACCCGGGCGAAGTGATCGTTTTGGGCGTATTTCACGGGCGGCAAAGCCGGCGCTCGTGAGGTCGCGAGGATAATTTGGCCGAAACGAATCCGATCAAGCGCTACCGCAGCAATCTACAAGACGAGGTCGATAGCGCCGCGCTCTATCGCGCGATGGCCGCGGCGGAGGGCAATCCGCAACTGCAAGAGGTCTATCGCCGCTTGGCGCAGGTCGAGGAGGCGCATGCCGAATTCTGGAAGAAACGGCTGGTCGGCCTGGGTGCGGGCGATCGCAAGCGCGGGCCGGGATGGCGTAGCCGGACCCTCGCCTGGATGGCGCGGCGCTTCGGTCCGGCGACGGTATTGCCGATCGTCAACGCGATGGAACGCACCGGGAGCGCCGGCTATGACAGCCAGCCCGAAGCTGTGTTGGCGGGACTGCCGGCGGCGGAGCGTTCGCATGCGCGGATCATGAAGGCCATGGCACAGCCGCCGCGCGGCGGCATTTCCGGCGGCGCCTTGGCGCGCATCGAGGGCCGGCATCGCGGCGGCGGCAACGCGTTCCGCGCCGCCGTACTCGGCGCCAACGATGGGTTGGTATCGAATTTGAGTCTCGTCACCGGCGTCGTCGGCGCCGATTTGTCCTCGCACGATGTCTTGTTGACCGGGATCGCGGGCTTGGTCGCGGGTGCCTGCTCGATGGGCTTGGGCGAATGGCTCTCAGTCAACAGCGCGCGCGAATATTATCAACAGCAGATCGCGACCGAAGCCGACGAGCTCGCCGAATTTCCCGAGGAAGAAAAACAGGAATTGATGCTGATCTACCAGGCCAAGGGCATTCCCGAGGGCCAGGCAAAAATTCTCGCCGACCGCATCATCGGCAACCCGGATACCGCGCTCGACACGTTGGCACGCGAGGAACTCGGCATCGATCCGCAATCGCTGGGCGGCTCGCCCTGGAGCGCCGCGGGAACCTCGTTCCTGCTGTTCGCGGCGGGCGCGATCGTCCCGGTGATCCCGTTCTTTTTTGCCGGTGGGATGGCGGCGGTCGGCATCGCCGTGGGTTTGAGCGCCGCCGCGATGTTCGCGATCGGCGCCGGCACCACGCTCTATACCGGGCGCGGCGTGGCGTTCTCGGGTCTGCGTCAGCTCGCGATCGGTATCGTCGCCGCCGCGATCACCTATGGCATCGGCAAGCTGATCGGCGCGGTCGCGACCGGCTGAGCCGCGTCATTCGTCGCCGTAATGGCCGCAGTTGCGGCCGCCGGACGTGGCGCAGGCCTGCTCCTTGTTCCAATCCGAGAACGCCCACATGAAGCGGGTGAGCAGCACCACGGCGAGAAGGGCCGCGAGCAGGGCGGCGATGAGCACCGGTGGACGCATCGCGGCAGTATCGGCCGCGTCCCTTGCCGGAAGCAAGGGCGCGGCAGGGCCTTAGCCGACCGGCGCGAGATTGCCGAGGAATTGCGCCGCCGAGGCGGACCAGGAATGTTCGAGCGCGAAGGCGCGGCAGCGCTCGCGGGGAATCGCGAGCGCTGCCAGTGCCGCGCGGCGCAGATCGGTGTCGAGCACGCCGACATCGCTGTCGCCGACGACATCGAGCGGCCCCGCCACCGGAAACGCCGCCACCGGAACGCCGGAGGCCAAGGCTTCGAGCAGCACCAAGCCGAAGGTGTCGGTAAGGCTCGGGAAAACGAACACATCCGACGAGGCATAGATCCGCGCCAAATCCTCGCCGACGCGCTGGCCGAGGAAATGCGTATCGGGATGGCGGCGGCGCAGTTGCTCGCGCATCGGCCCGTCGCCGACCACGAGCTTGGTGCCCGGCAGATCGAGATTGAGAAAGGCCGAGACGTTCTTTTCGACGGCGAGACGGCCGACATAGAGAAAGATCGGCCGCGGCAGGCCGAAATCCTCGACCCGCCGCGCGGGCGAGAACAGCGCGTCGTCGACGCCGCGGCTCCACGCCCTCAAATGCCCGAAGCCGCGCGCGGCGAGTTCGTCGCGCACCGTCTGGGTCGCGACCATGATGCCGCGTGACGGCGCGTGAAAGCGCCGCAGCCAAGCATAGCTCCAACCGACCGGCACCGCGAACCGCGCCGCGACATACTCCGGAAACTTGGTATGGAAGGCGGTGGTGAAAGGCAGGTCGCGCGCGAGACAGAAAGAGCGCGCGGCGATCCCGAGCGGGCCTTCGGTCGCTATGTGAATCGCGTCGGGCCGGTGCGATTCCAGGAGCGCGGCGATCCGCCGGCGCGGCCGCAGCGCCAGGCGAATCTCGCTATAGGTCGGGCACGGGATGGTGCGGAAGCGGTCGGGCGACACCGTCTCGACCGCGTGGCCCGCTTCGGCCAATTCGCCCACCAGGCTTGCCAAGGTGCGGACCACGCCGTTGACTTGCGGCGACCAGGCGTCGGTGACGAGCGCGATGCGCAATGAATTTAGACTTCGGCGGTTTCGCGCGTCGGCAGCGCCGGCCGCGAGCGGTAGGGCTTGGCCCGCAGCGGGTCGAGCGCGCGGCGGTCGAGCCAGTGGATGATTTCGAGCCTGCCGTCGAGATGCTCGACCAGCGCCGTGCAGCTTTCGACCCAATCGCCGTCATTGCAATACAGCATGCCGCCGATGGTGCGGATTTCCGCGGTGTGGATGTGCCCGCACACCACGCCATCGACCTGATTGCGGCGTCCGGCCTCGGCGACGGCTTCGGCGAAGCGCCCGATATATTCGGTCGCGTTCTTGACCCGGTGTTTGAGATAGGCCGAGAGCGACCAGTAGGGATAGCCGAGGCGCCGGCGCGCGAGATTGAAATAGTGATTGGCGAACAGCATGAAATTGTAGGCGCTGTCGCCCAGGAGCGCGAGCCACCGGGCATAGCGCACGATCTGGTCGAATTGATCGCCATGCAGCACCAGCAGCCGCTTACCGTCGGCGGTGACATGGATGATCTCGTCGGCGACCAGGATGTTGCCGAATTGCAAATCCTCGAAAGAGCGCAGCATCTCGTCGTGATTGCCGGGCGTGTAAATGACCTTGGTGCCTTTTCGCGCCTTGCGCAGGATTTTCTGAATCACGTCGTTATGGCTTTGCGCCCAATACCACGACTTCCTCAATTGCCAGACGTCGACGATATCGCCGACCAGATAGAGATAGTCGGACTCGTTGTATCTCAGGAAATCCAACAAGAATTCAGCCTTGCAACCGCGCGTGCCAAGATGGATGTCCGAAATCCAGATGGCGCGGTAGTGGGCGGTAGCCGGGTCGGCGATCATACCCTCACGCTATATAAGGCCCGAATTTAAGAACGAGCCCCAATATGCGGGAATCTCAGGAAAGTATTATGACGGTTTGACGATGGTTCCGTTACAGGCCGCGCGGCGCCTCAATCGCGCCAATAGCGCCAGATCTGGACCGGCAGGAAATGCAGCCAGACGGCTCCGATGTGGCGGGCTTCGATGCCGAGCGAGCGCGCGGCAATGGGCGAATTCGGCCCGTTGGTGATCTGCACGAAATGGCCGCCGGGCCCGAGCCGCTCCAGGCAGGGCAAGACGACCGCACGTTGCTCGTCTCGCGAAAACCATTTGATCGGCAGGCTCGAAATCACGGTCGCGAGTCGGGGGACGCACATCTCCAAGAACGAGGCGACCGACCGCGCGTCGCCCCGCCAGATCAGGGACCCGCGATAGCGCCGCTCGAGATGCGCCACCAATTGCGGCTCCATTTCCACCAGCGCGAGCCGTTCGGCGGGGCAGCCGCCGTCGAGCAAGCCCCGGGTGATGGTGCCGGTGCCGGCGCCCAATTCCAGGATGGTGCCGGGGCGGTCCAATTGCATCTGCCGGGCGAGCGCCCGCGCGACCTGGGGGCCGCTCGGCAAGGCCGCGCCCATGCTCAAGGGACGTCGCAGCCAATGGGCGAAGAAGATAGGCTGGGCTTCGTCGCGAGACGGCTCGGTCCGCGCCGCCGTCATGCGTCAGTGCGGACCGACGGCCGCCAGGTCCCGCTCGGTGGCCGATTCCGCGACCACGATGTCGATGAGCCCGTCGGTGACGCGATTTTGCCGCGACTGCCGCAACGCCGCGCGGAAAACGTCGCCGGTCTGCCGGTCCGGCGCGGTGACGACCACTTTCTTGCCGGTCGTGTTCGCCCGCGTCATCGCCGGGCCGAGCAGATTGAGCGTCAGCACGGCGAGCTCGACCGGATCGATATTGGGCTTGAACAGCGCCAGGGCGGCGAGGCGGCCCTTGCCTTTGCGTTTGCGGCGGCGCGGCAAGCCGAAACCGCCGTCGGGCCGGGCCGCGCCGACAAAGCGGATCCATCCATGCTTGACCGCCGATCGAATAGGATGAGCTGGTACGGAGCTGGGCATGGCGTCCTCGAAGGCCGTTGATCTCCCTGGCTTAGCTAGCACTGATTCGTGACAGTTTTGTTTGCGAATCGGCAGCTTATTCGGCGGCTTCGCGTAGCACCGGAGTCGGACGCTCGAGCGCCGCTTTTTGCATCAGCGCGGTATGGTAGGCAGGGAAGGGCGGCCGGTCAATATATCGGCCGGCGCCTTTTTCGGTGCGCAACTGGCCGTCGCGCCACACGATCTTGCCCTGGGACAGGGTTACGGCGTTGGTCCCGACCACCTCCATGCCCTCGAAGATGTTGTAATCGACATTCTGGTGATGGGTCTTGGCCGAGATTCGCCGTGTCTTTTTCGGATCCCAGACGACCAAATCGGCGTCCGAACCGGCTGCAACGGTGCCCTTGCGCGGATAAATATTGAAGATTTTGGCGGCGTTGGCCGAGGTCACGGCGACGAATTCGTTGGGCGTGAGCCGTCCCGAATTGACGCCGTGATGCCACAGCACCCCCATGCGGTCCTCGACCCCGCCGGTGCCGTTCGGAATCTTGGTGAAGTCATTTCGCCCCATCGCCTTTTGCGGCGCGCAGAAGCAGCAATGGTCGGTTGCCGTGGTCTGGACGATGCCGGCTTGGAGCGCGCGCCACAGCACGGCTTGGTGCTCCTTGGGGCGGAAGGGCGGCGACATGACATGCGCCGCCGCCTTGACGAAATCGGGATCGCGATAAACCGAATCATCGACCAGGAGGTGGCCGGCCAGCACCTCGCCGAAGACGCGCTGGCCCTCGGCGCGCGCCCGCGCGATCGCCTCGATCGATTCGCGGCAGGAATTATGGACGATATAAAGCGGCACGTTGAGGACTTGCGCGAGCCGGATCGCGCGGTTCGCGGCCTCGCCTTCGACCGCGGGAGGGCGTGACAGCGGATGACCCTCGGGGCCGGTGATGCCCATTTTCAGCACTTCACGCTGAAGATGGAACACCAGCTCGCCATTCTCGGCATGGACGGTGCAGAGCGCGCCCAACTCGCGGGCGCGGGTGAAGGAATTCACCAGCACCTCGTCGTCGCACATGATGGCGTTCTTGTAGGCCATGAAATGCTTGAAGCTGTTGACGCCATGCTCGGCCACCAGTGTGCCCATGTCCTGACGCACGCTGTCGTCCCACCAGGTGACGGCGACATGAAGGGAATAATCCGCCGCCGATTTTTGCGCCCAGCCGCGCCATTTCTTATAGGCGGCGAGCAGATTCTCCTTCGGGTCGGGAATCACGAAATCGATGATCATGGTGGTGCCGCCGGCCGCGGCGGCGCTGGTGCCGGTGAAAAAATCCTCCGATGCCGTGGTGCCCATGAAGGGCAATTCCATGTGGGTATGCGGATCGATCCCGCCCGGCATGACCAAGGCGCCGCCGGCATCGACGGTTTCGGTGCCGGCGGGAGCGTCGAGATTGGCGCCGACGGCGCGGATGGTGCCGCCTTCGATAAGAACGTCCGCGCGCTTGCTGATATCGGCATTCACGACCGTGCCGCCGCGTATCAGGATCGCCATCTGCTCCTCCAGCAAAATCTCGCGTCGCAATCGAGCCTATGCCAAACTTGACCGTTCGATCAAGGTTTGGGAGCTACGCCGCCATGCCCGACACCGCCCGGGTTCCGAACGATCTCGACTCCTATTGGATGCCGTTCACCGCGAACCGGCAATTCAAATCGAAGCCGCGGCTCCTGGTCGGCGCCAAGGGCATGTATTACACCAGCCATGACGGCCGCCGCGTGCTCGACGGTACCGCCGGCATGTGGTGCTGCAACGCCGGCCACGGCCATCCCAAGATCGTGGCCGCGATTCAGGCGCAAGCGGCGGAGATGGATTACGCGCCCGCGTTCCAGATGGGCCATCCCAAGGCGTTCGAGCTCGCGTCGCGCATCGCCGCATTGTTCCCCGGCGATCTGAACCGCGTTTTCTATACCAACTCAGGTTCTGAATCGGTCGAGACGGCGCTCAAGATCGCGATCGCCTATCAGCGCGTCATCGGCCAAGGCACGCGCACGCGGTTGATCGGGCGCGAGCGCGGCTATCACGGCGTCAATTTCGGCGGCATCTCGGTCGGCGGCATTCCCAACAACCGCAAATTCTTCGGCACGGGCCTCGGCGCCGTCGATCATTTGCGCCACACGCATCTGCCGGAGACGAACGCCTTTTCGCGGGGGCTGCCGGCGAACGGCGTCGAACTCGCCGAGGATTTGGAGCGGCTGGTCGCGCTGCACGACGCCTCGACCATCGCCGCCGTGATCGTCGAGCCGGTCGCCGGCTCGACCGGCGTGCTGATTCCGCCGAAGGGCTATTTGAAACGCCTGCGCGAGATTTGCGACAAGCACGGCATTCTCTTGATCTTCGACGAAGTCATCACCGGCTTCGGTCGCTTGGGCGCGAGCTTC
>JAATGI010000081.1 GCA_015654725.1 Rhodospirillales bacterium | reverse complement strand
GCGGAATGCCAGAGCAATAGTCCCACACGCCCTCGACGATATAGCCGCCCCTGGTCGGCGTCGCGGTACCCATCGGCGCCGGGCGATGGGGCGAAGCGAAGAAGCCGTCGGTGCCGAAGAAATCGCGCTGCGCCGCCTCGGACCAGTGCGACGCCACCAGGAACGGATGCGAGGCGCACAGCGTCAGACACCAGCCAATGCCCGGGTCGCCGCGCGAGATTTCCAGCATGGCGCGATAAAACACGTCGACGGAGAATTCGTAGCCGCCGAATATGCGGGGCTGGAGGGCGCGATAGAGGCCGGCCTTGAGGAAGGCGCGATGCAACTCGTCCGAATAATGGCCACGCTCCTCGGCGGCATCGGCGTCAGCCCGAACCAACGGCCGCAACGCGGCGGCGCGGGCCAGCAGCTCGCGCGGCGTCAGATCCGGTTCCGGCACCGGCAGGACCTGCGGACGCGACTGCGCTCTCAATGCCGTGGTCATCGTTTCCTCCTGGCGCTGTGTTATGACGTTTGGGCCGTTGCGGATCGACTATATGACGCCAGACTGCTTTAGCGCGTCAATCATCAGCGAGGGCAACAATCCGGCATGAAATCCGACCGCCGCCGGGAAGCCTCGCCGCGGCGTCAGGCCGATCAATCGGAGTCGGTGATTCGATTGGAGCGGGCGAAGGGATTCGAACCCTCGACCCCAACCTTGGCAAGGTTGTGCTCTACCCCTGAGCTACGCCCGCGCTCCCTCTAGCCGCATGCGGCGGGCGCGCATCATACAAGCTCAATCCCGCTTTGCAATGGCGGCGCGACGCGTCTCAGGCTGCTATACTGACGTCATGCTGTTCATGGTGATCGAATATTTCAAGGACGGCGCGCTCGACCAAATCGGCGAGCGGTTCCGGCATCAGGGCCGCCTGCTGCCCGATGGCGTTATCTATCACGGCAGTTGGATCGACGACGAGGGCGCGAGCTGTTTCCAGCTCCTGGAAGCGGAGAACGCGGCGCCGATCGAGCTATGGATGACGCGCTGGTCCGACCTCGCCGATTTCGAACTGGTGCCGGTGACGCCAGCGCTCGAATTCTGGGCCGGTCGCGGCGGCGGTTAGGCTACGGCACCAGGCGATAACCGCCGGCCTCGGTGATCAGAATCTCGGCCTTGGCCGGATCGCGCTCGATCTTTTGGCGCAGGCGATAGACATGGGTTTCGAGCGTGTGGGTGGTGACGCCGGCGTTATAGCCCCAGACCTCGTTCAACAGCGTGTCGCGCCCGATCGCCCGTTCGCCGGCGCGATAGAGATATTTCAGGATCGCGGTTTCCTTTTCGGTCAGGCGGATTTTTTTCTTGCCGCCTTCGTCGAGCAACAGCTTGGCGCCGGGCCGGAAACTGTAAGGACCGATGACGAACACGGCGTCTTCCGAGGCCTCGTGCTGGCGCAGCTGCGCGCGCAGCCGCGCCAACAGCACATCGAGCCGGAACGGCTTCGGGATATAGTCGTTGGCGCCGGCATCGAGGCCGAGAATGGTATCGGCGTCGCCGTCGGCGCCGGTCAGCATCAGGATCGGCGCGCGCACCCCGTTGCGCCGCATCAGCCGGCACAGGGCGCGGCCGTCCATGTCGGGCAATCCGACATCGAGCAGCACGGCATCGAAGCGCTGTGTCCTGGTCAGGTCGAGCGCCGCCGATCCGGTCGCGGCTTCGGCGACGGAGAATTCCTCATGGAGTTGGAATTGCTCGGCCAGGGTGTGGCGAAGCAAATCGTCGTCGTCGACAATCAGGATGCGGCGACCGCTGTTCATGCCAACCGATGTCACACGCCGTTATAGGCGCCCGGCCGTCCTTGCGTCCCCGGCCGGGATCGGGCTCAACGCTCGACGGTCACGCCGTGCCAGAAGGCGACATAGTCCTTGATTTGCGCGGCAGCCGCCTTGGGCTCGGGGTAATACCAGGCGGCGTCGGGATTCTCGGCGCCATCGACCTTGACCGTGTAGTAGTGGGCCAGGCCTTTCCACCCGCAGACGGTGGTGGTGGCGCTGTCCTTGAAATAGGTCCGCGCGACGGTCTCGGGCGGGAAATAGATATTGCCCTCGACGATCTCGAACTTGTCGCTCTCCGCCAGAACCTGGCCGTGCCAGATCGCTTTTGCCATGACATCCTCGCTTTTGCTCGGCGCTTGCCCGCATTCTAGGCCTAAGCGGGCAAAGGGGCCAAGATGGAGCTTAAGGTGGCGCTGGGCGGGGCGGAATGGAACGGGCGGCCTCTGCGTTGCGCCCTCGGCCGGGCCGGGATCAGCGCCGACAAGCATGAGCGCGACGGTGCCACGCCGCTCGGCCACTGGCGCATGCGGGCGCTGTTGTTTCGGCCCGACCGGTTGCCGCGCGCGCCCTTGACCAAGCTGCCGATCCGCGCGCTCCGGCCCGAGGACGGCTGGTGCGACGACCCCGCCGATCCGCTCTATAACCGGCCGGTCGCGTTGCCGTTCCGCGCCCGCGCCGAAGCGCTGTGGCGCGCGGACGGCATTTACGATCTGATCGTGCCGCTTGGCTACAACGACGATCCGCCGGTGCCCGGCCGCGGCAGCGCCATCTTCCTCCATGTCGCGCGGCCGGATTTCTCTCCGACCGAAGGCTGTGTCGCCCTGGCGCGGGAGGATTTGCTCGCGGTCGTCGCCGAGGCGGATACCCGGACGACGGTTGTCGTCGGATGACCGAGGATGGATGGCGGACGACAGAGAGCTCGGTCCTCTGTCATCCGTCCTCCGTCAGCCGCTTCCCGAAAATCGCCGTCCCCAGCCGCACTTCGGTCGAACCGAAGCGGATCGCCGTCTCGAAATCGGCGCTCATGCCCATGCTGAGGCGCGTCAAGCCGTGACGCCGGGCGATCTCGCGCAGCAGGGCAAAATGCAAGGCCGGTTCCTCGTTCTCCGGCGGAATGCACATCAGCCCCACCACCGGAAGCCGCCATTGCTCGCGGCATGCCGCGATGAAGGCGTCGGCCGCCACCGGCAAAATCCCGGCCTTTTGCGGCTCCTCGCCGGTATTGACCTCGATGAACAGGTCGGGGCGGCGGTTCTGGCGCACCATTTCCCGGGCCAGCGCCTCGGCCAGGCGCGGCCGGTCGAGGGTCTCGATGGCGTCGAACAGCGCCACCGCCTCCTCGGTCTTGTTGGTCTGGAGCGGCCCGATCAGATGAAGCCGCAGATCGGGAAAACGCGTCTTCAAGCCGGGATATTTGCCCGCCGCCTCCT
>JAATGI010000192.1 GCA_015654725.1 Rhodospirillales bacterium | reverse complement strand
GGGCGGCGTCGCCATTCTGTCGGGCCTGTTGGCGCGCCAGGCGCCGGCCGTGCTCGCCGCCCATCGCGCGCAAGGCCTGTTCCTGGTCGCGCGAATCGCGCTAGAAGGCTGGCACACCTTGGTCGTCGCGCGGAGACGGTTCGCATGAGCGGCTTGCAAGCCTTGGTCATCGCCATTCTGCAAGGACTGACCGAGCTGTTTCCGGTCTCGAGCCTCGGCCATGCCGTGATCCTGCCGCGCCTCCTCAATTGGCCGCTCGATCAAAACGATCCGAGCTTCCTGCCGTTCCTGGTGGTGCTGCATCTCGGCACGGCGGCGGCGCTGCTGCTCTATTTCTGGCGCGATTGGGTGAACATCCTGCTCGCTTTTTTCGGCGTCGGCACGGCCAAGGAGCGCCGCGAGCAATGGCGCCTGCTGTGGCTGATCATTCTCGCCACCGTGCCCGCCGTGATCGTCGGGGCGGGATTCGAGAAATTGCTGCGCCACCTGTTCGGCTCGCCGGTGATCGCGGCGGCTTTTCTCATCGTGAATGGCGCGATCCTGTTCGGCGCCGAGCGCCTGCGGCGAAAAAGCGGCGAGGGCCTCGCCGTCGAGATGAGTTGGAAGACCGCGATCGCGATCGGAATTTGGCAATGCCTGGCGCTGATCCCGGGCATTTCGCGCTCGGGTGCCACGATGGTCGGCGGCCTGTTGGGCGGCCTCCATCACCGCGAGGCGGCAAGGTTTTCCTTCATGATCGCGACGCCGATCATTCTCGGCGCCGCGGTGCTGGAAGTGCCGCATTTCTTTCACCAGCAGGCCGAAAGCGGCGGCTTCGGCCCGCTGGTCTGGCTCGCCGGCATCATCGCCGGCATTACCGCCTATGCCAGCACGGCCTTTCTCATGCGCTATTTCGGCCGCCACGATTTCACGGCGCTCGACCCCTTCGCTTATTATTGCGTGGCGGCGGGGGCGGGGGCGCTGGTCTATATGCTCTGCCTGGCGTGACGCGTCACGCCGCGCGCCGGCGCGCGTTTTCGTTGGCCGCCGAGCGAATCCGGGTCTCGTCTTCGGGGTGCCGGAGGATAAACGGGATCTCGGCCCGGGTGACGCCGATGTCCGCCAAAGAGCGGTCGTCGAGCGACAGTAACTCGTTGTAAGCCTTCTGGAATTTGCGCCATTCCTCGATCCGGTCGCCGACCGCGTTCAGGGCTTGGCCGATAAAATCCATCATGGTTCGCATCCCAAGGTTATTGCGTTGCACAATAGGTAAGGGAGTGTGACCAATCTGCCAAGGGGGAGTCGCGCAAATCTGGGCTTTAATATTTGCATACCCCATGAAATCCGCCCTTAACCGGCGGTTCTTACAGTGATTTATTGGCTTCGGAGTGCGCGGGTGCGAAGCGGCCATAAGAGCCGCGTTCCAGCGCCACGGTCTTAATGAGGGCAAAGACCGGAGCTCCGACCGCCAATTTCAGCTCCTGGCTCGCACGTGCGGTAATCCGGGCCCACAGCACGACCGGAGCCCCGTTCGCGCCGATATCGAGCCGGACATCGATGACGTTCTTGTTGTCGCCGTCGGGCGCGATTTCGATCACCCGCGCCGGCAGGATATTGCGGATCGAGATCTGGTCGGGGCGGGCGGTCGCCAGGGCCACGTCATTGGCGCGGATGCGCGCCCTGACCGGGGTCCCCAGCGGCAGGTTGACCCGCGCGACCTTGAACCGGCCGCCGGGAAAAGCGAGTTCGGAGAGCCCAAAGCTCAAATCGTGCCCGGCGACGGTGGCGCGGATCACCGCCCCGGCATCGAAGCGCCCGGTGAGCTCCCGCAGCTCGAAGCGGCTGGTCAATTCCTCGACCGGCCCGACCGCCGCGACTTTGCCTTGATCCATCAGCACCAGCGTGTCGGCGAGCCGCATATTCTCGTCCATGTCGTGGCTGACATAGAGGGTCGGGATGCGCAGCTCATCGTGCAAGCGCTCGATGAAGGGCATGATCTCGGCCTTGCGCGCATCGTCGAGCGAGGCGAGCGGCTCGTCCATCAGCAGCAAGCGCGGCTGGGCCAGCAGCGCGCGGCCGATGGCGACGCGCTGCTTCTCGCCGCCGGAGAGGCCGGCCGGCCGCCGGTCCAGGAGGTGCTCCAGGCCCAGCAGCGCCACCACCGCGTCGAATTTGATATTGCCGTCCGGCTTCATGCCGTAGCCGAGATTGCCTTTCACCGAGAAATGCGGGAACAGGCGCCCCTCCTGAAAAATATAACCGAGCCGGCGCGCCTGCGGCGGCAGGTCGATACGTTCCGCGCTTGAAAACACGGTCTCGCCGGCGATCCGGATCAGGCCGCGATCCGGTTTCAGCAGGCCCGCGATGGCGTTGATCACCGAGGTCTTGCCGGCGCCCGAGCGGCCATAAAGCGATACGATGCCGGTGGCGGGAGCGGTGAAATGGGCGTCGAGGCGGAAATCGCCGAGCCGCTTTTCGACCGCGACCTCGATCATCACCGCGCCTTGTTCAGACGGTCGAAGCCGCGCTCCAGATCGGCGATCAGATCGTCGGTGTCTTCGAGCCCGACATGGAGCCGCAGCAGCGGCCCGGCATCCCATTTGGTCGCGGTGCGAATGCGCGCGGGATCGGGCGGCACGATCAGGCTCTCGAACCCGCCCCAGCTATAGCCGAGGCCGAACAGCTCCAGGCCGTCGAGCATGGCGCTGACCGCGCGCTTCGGGATGTCGCGCTGGAGCGTCACGCTGAACAGACCGCTTGAGCCGCTGAAATCGCGGCGCCAGAATTCGTGGCCCGGGCAATCGGGAAAAGCCGGATGCAGCAGGCGCTCGATTTCGGGCCGTGCCTTGAGCCAGCGCGCGACCGCGAGCGCCGCTTTTTCATGCGCCCTGAGCCGCACGCCGGCGGTGCGCAGCCCGCGCAAGGCCAGATAGGAATCGTCGGGTGCGGCGTGATAGCCGAGCTGCTGCGCCGAACGCTTGACGGCCGCGAAACTATGCTCGGCGCAAATCGCGATCCCCATCATCGCGTCGGAATGGCCGACGATATATTTGGTGCCGGCGACGATCGAGACATCGACGCCCAGCGCCAACGGCTTGAAGAACAGCGGTGAGGCCCAGGTATTGTCGAGCATGGTGGCGATGCCGCGCGCCTTCGCGACCGCGACAATGGCGGGCACGTCCTGGACCTCGAAGGTGATCGAGCCGGGGCTTTCGAGATAGATCGCCTTGGTGTTGGGCTTGACCAGCGCGGCGATGCCGGCGCCGATCATCGGGTCGTAGAACTCGATGGCGACGCCGAAGCGGGTGAGAAAGCCGGTGGCGAAGGCCCGCACCGGCCCATAAACCGAATCCGGGATAAGGGCGTGATCGCCGGCCTTGAGATAGGCGAGCAGCGCGACGTAGCACGCCGCCGCGCCGGAGCAGACCGCGACGGCGCGATCGCCGCCTTCCAGCGCCGCCATCGCCTCTTCGAGCGCGAATTGGGTCGGCGTGCCGGTGCGGCCGTAAAGCGTGACCGGTTCGAGCCGCTTGGCCTCCGATGCCTCCATGTCGGCGACATCGGGATGCAGGATGGTCGAGGCGTGATAGACTGGCGGATTGACGACGCCGTGATTTTGCTCGGGATGCCGCCCGGCATGAGTCAGCAAGGTGTCGGGCTTTTTCGATTTGGATTTCATGGCTGGCCGGTCGCGACCGGGGTATCGCCCGGCAATCCCCATTCCGCCCAGGAACCATCATAGACAGCGACATCCTCGCGGCCGATGAGATGCAGCCCGAAGGCCAGCACGCAGGCGGTCACGCCCGAGCCGCAGGAGGTGACGATGGGCTTGCCCGGCGCGATGCCGGCCTCGGCGAAATGCCGGGCCAGCGCATCGGCGGGCAGAACCGTCTTGCTCTTGGTATCGACCAACTGCGTGTAAGGCAGATTGAGGCTGCCGGGAATGCGGCCAGGGCGGCGGCCAGGCCACGGCTCCGC
>JAATGI010000363.1 GCA_015654725.1 Rhodospirillales bacterium | reverse complement strand
TGGTTCCCCGACCGGCCCGGCATGGCCACCGGCATGGCGATCATGGGCTTCGGCGGCGCCGCGCTCATCGCCTCGCCGCTTTCGGTCTGGCTGATGAGTCAATTCTCGTCACCGAGCCATGTCGGCGTCGCCGAGACCTTCGCCGTCATGGGCGCGATCTATCTCTGTTTCATGATGGTCGGCGCCTGGATCGTGCGCATCCCAGCGCCGGACTGGAAGCCGGCGGGGTTCGTCGCGCCCAAGGCGTCGCCGCTCATCACCACCAGTCATGTTCATGTCTATCAGGCGATCAAGACGCCGCAATTCTGGCTGATCTGGTGGGTGCTGTGCCTCAATGTCACCGCCGGCATCGGCGTCATCGGCCAGGCGTCGGCCATGAGCCAAGAAATGTTCCCTGGCCGCGTCACCGCGATCGCGGCGGCCGGCTTCGTCGGCCTGATGAGCCTGTTCAATATGGGCGGCCGGTTCTTCTGGGCCTCGATGTCGGACCTATTGGGGCGCAAGAACACCTATTTCATCTTCTTCGCCCTGGGCGCGGTGCTCTATGCCCTGGTGCCGACCACGGGCGCGGTCGGCAGCGTGATCCTGTTTGTGCTGTTTTTCGCCGTCATTTTCAGCATGTATGGCGGCGGCTTCGCGACCGTTCCGGCCTATTTGAAGGACATGTTCGGCACCCGATATGTCGGCGCCATTCACGGCATGCTGATCACGGCCTGGTCGATGGCGGGCGTCTTTGGCCCGGTGCTGGTCAATTACATCCGCCAGTACCAAGTCGATCGCGGCGTCCCCAAGGCCGACGCCTATAACGTCACCATGTACATCATGGCCGGCCTCTTGGTGATCGGCTTCTTGTGCAATCTCGCGATCAAGGCGGTCAATTCACGCCATCACATGACCGCGGACGAAGTCGAGCTGGCGATCTGACGGGAGGCGGCAATGAACAACAACACCAAACTCGTCTTGGAATGGGGCTTCGTCGGCATCCCGCTGGCCTGGGGCGTGATCGAAACGTTGATCCACGCCTTGCAGCTGTTTCAGTAGCGAACCAAGCGGCTACTTCACTTCGGCGCGCATCCGGTCTAATCGGATCGAATGCGCGTCGATGATTTCGATTTCGCCCTGCCGCCCGAGTTGATCGCGAGCCGGCCCGCCAGCCCGCGCGATTCATCGCGCTTGCTGTTGGTGCGGGATCGGCTTGAGGATCGCGCGATTCTCGATCTGCCGAAATTGCTGCGCGCCGGCGACCTGCTCGTGGTCAACGACACCCGCGTGATACCGGCGCGGCTGATCGGTCGACGCGGAACGGCCCGCGTCGAAGTGACCCTGCATCGCGATCTCGGCGGCGGCCAATGGCGCGCCTTCGCCAAAGGCAGCAAAAAGTTGAAGCCGGGCGACCGGATCGAGTTCGGCGAAGGCTTCGCCGCGCGGGTAAGCGACAAGAACGAGGAAGGCGATGTGACGCTGGCCTTCGATTGCGAGGGTGCCGCGTTCCGGGACGCGCTCGCGCGACACGGCCATGTCCCGCTGCCACCCTATATCAAGCGGCCCGACGATGCCGGCGACCGCGCCGACTATCAGACCATCTTCGCCGCCACCGACGGCGCGATCGCGGCGCCGACCGCCGGCCTGCATTTCACCGGGCGGATGCTGGCGGCGCTCGACGCGGCGGGCATCGCGCGCGCCACGGTAACGCTTCATGTCGGCGCCGGCACGTTCCTGCCGGTCAAGGTCGCCGATACGCGCGACCACAAAAAAAAAATGCACGCCGAGATGGGTTTCGTCGCCGCCGAGACCGCGCGGCGCATCAATGAAACGCGCGAGCGCGGCGGGCGAATCGTCGCCATCGGCACCACCTCGCTGCGGATCTTGGAAAGCGCCGGCGATGAACGCGGCCGGATGTCGCCCTTCGCCGGCGAGACCGCGCTGTTCATCACGCCCGGCTATCGCTTCAAGGCGGTCGATCTGTTGCTGACCAATTTCCATCTGCCGCGCTCGACCCTGTTCATGCTCGTCGCCGCCTTTGCCGGCCTCGCCCGCATGAAGGCCGCTTATGCCCACGCGGTCGCCGCGCGCTATCGCTTTTTTTCTTATGGCGATGCCTGCCTGCTGTTTCCCGAGCAGGCGACATGAGCGAGGCGTTGCCCTTCGCCCTTCTCGCGCGCGACGGATCGGCGCGGCGCGGGCGCTTGACCACGGCGCATGGCGTCGTGGAAACGCCGGCCTTCATGCCGGTCGGCACCGCCGCCACGGTGAAGGCGATGCGGCCGGAGGAAGTGGCCGCGACCGGCGCGCAAATCCTGCTCGGCAATACCTATCACCTGATGCTGCGCCCGAGCGCCGAGCGTATCGCCGAGCTGGGCGGCCTCCATCGCTTCATGAATTGGCCGCGCGCGATCTTGACCGATTCCGGCGGCTTTCAGGTCATGTCGTTGGCCAAGCTGCGGCACATCGAGGAGCGCGGCGTCACCTTCCGTTCCCATCTCGACGGCACGCTCTATTCGCTGACGCCGGAACGCGCGGTCGAAATCCAGCATCTTCTCGGCGCCGATGTCACCATGGTCTTGGACGAATGCACCGAGTTTCCGGTGACGCCCGACGCCGCCTTCGCCTCGATGGAACGCTCGATGCGCTGGGCCGAGCGCGGCAAGCGCGCTTTTAAGCCGCGCGGCGGTCACGGGCTGTTCGGCATCGTGCAAGGCAGTGTCTTTCCGGTGCAGCGGCTGCGCTCGGTCGAGGCGTTGACGGCGATCGGTTTCGACGGTTACGCGATCGGCGGGCTCGCTGTCGGCGAGGGCCAAGAGACCATGTTCATGGTGATCGACTCCACCGTGCCGGCGCTGCCGGTGGAGGCGCCGCACTATCTCATGGGCGTCGGCAAGCCCGCGGACCTCGTCGGCGCGGTACAGCGCGGCATCGACTTATTCGATTGCGTCTTGCCGACGCGCTCGGGGCGCACCGCGCAAGCCTTCACCCGGCGCGGCACGATCAATCTCAGGAACGCGCGCCATATCGGCGACCCGCGCCCCCTCGATCCCGATTGCGCCTGTCCCGCTTGCACCAATTACAGCCGCGCCTATCTCCATCATCTGGCGCGCGCCGGCGAGATTTTGGCGAGCATGCTGCTGACGCAGCATAACCTCACCTACTACGCCGAGTTGATGGCGGGGATGCGGCAAGCCATCGAGCGCGGCGCGCTCGATGATTTCGCCGCATCCTTCACAGACCAACAGGCGCGAGGCGACCTGCCGCCGCTCTAAGACATTTCATCTTGGCATCGATCGTTCGAGTGTGGCATTCTCCATCTGGTCAGAATGGTCAGGAGGATGCTTTGCGCAGCTGGCAGGTCCAGGAAGCGAAGGCTCGGTTCAGCGATTTGCTGCGCGCCGCGACGCGATCGGGTCCGCAGCGGATCACGGTGCGGGGCCATGCAACCGCCGTCGTTATCTCATCGAAAGAATATGAGCATTTGCGCGACCGCAAGCCGTCGCTGGTTGCGTTTTTGCGTGCCTCTCCCTTAGTGGGAGTCGATTTGCGGATCGCGCGTGATCGCTCGCCAGCGCGCCACATCGATTTGTGAGTTATCTCCTCGATACCTGCGTCTTGTCCGAGGTGGTGAAGTCGTCGCCGGATGCGCGGGTGACAGGATGGCTCGACGCCGTTCCCTCCGAGGCACTGTTCGTGAGCGTTTTGACACTCGGCGAAATCCGCAAGGGCGTGGAGGGTTTGCCCGCAGGTCGACGGCGCGAGCGGATCGGCACCTGGTTGGAGGTCGAACTGCCAAATTGGTTTGAGGATCGGGTTCTCCCGATCGATGCGGCGGTCGCGGATGTCTGGGGGCGGCTGGCGAGCCGGCTCAAGCGAACCTTGCCGGCGATCGATGCCCTGATAGCGGCGACCGCCTTGCATCACCGCCTCGCCATCGTAACCCGAAATACCGCCGATTTCGCCGGCACCGACGTTCCACTCGTCAATCCATGGGATATCGCCGGCGAGAAAGATTAGATCAGCCCGTCGATCCGGACGCTTATGGCGGCGCTATCAAACTCAGCTGCGGGAAATAGCCGCGATGGCGTGCGGCATCCCGCGTCAACAATCGATACCCCGAAACCGTGGCATGCGCGCCGATGAAAAAATCGGGCAGTACTGTTCGTCGTGTCCCGCCGCGCCGGCGATAGGCCACGAATGCCTTGCCGGCGAGAAAGGCCGCTTCATACGGAATTTGTTCGCGATCGAACATTTCCTTGGGCAGCGCCTCGTCCACTTCCTCCAGATGCGAATAGCGGATCGAGACTTCGGCGAAGATGATCGGATTCACGACCAGGCGGAAGTTTTCCGCGGCACGCTCGATCGCGTCCACGGACCAGTCGAACCAATCCGAGTCGATTTCGGTCAGATCGAGGATAACGTTGCTATCGACCAGAACACCCGACATCAGTCGCCCCGCATCAGCTTCATGATCTCGTCCGTCGTCATATGAATATCGCCGGGATGGCTTCGCAAATGGGCAACGATCCTCGATCCACGGCTGTTCTTCGCTTTCACTTTGCTCCGCACAATCCTTACGGTTTTGCCGTCTCTCTCGAAATCGACATCGGTGCCCGGGAGCAGACCGGCCTGCTCGCGAATTTCCACGGGAATGGTGACCTGACCCTTCGACGTAATCCTCATCGCAGTCTCCTTACTCTTACAGGTAAGGGTAATACCCGGTTCCCACTCCTTCAAGCCCTTGCCGGAAGAGATTTCGCCGGGACGGCAATCGTTCTAAATTCAGGCCATGACCGATCCGATCTATCGCGATTTGAAGCAACTCGGCCAGCATGTGGCCCCACCGGAATCGCCCGGAAAGGCGGTGATCGAGAAGGTGGCGAACCCGCAGCCGGGCACGCTCTATCTGGTGCGTTTCACCGCGCCCGAATTCACCTCGATCTGCCCGATCACCGGCCAGCCCGATTTCGCCCATCTGGTCATCGACTACGTGCCGCGTGATTGGGTCGTGGAGAGCAAGAGCCTGAAGCTCTATCTTGGCGCGTTCCGCAATGTCGGCACCTTCCATGAGGATTGCACGGTCAAGATCGCGAAACGCCTGGTCGCAGAGATCGCGCCGCAATGGCTCCGCATCGGCGGCTATTGGTATCCGCGCGGCGGCATGCCGATCGACGTGTTCTATCAGACCGGCACGCCGCCCGAAGGGTTGTGGCTCCCGGATCAGGGCGTCGCCCCTTATCGCGGCCGGGGATGATCCTTCGCGACGCGAGCGGCGCTCGCTCCTCAGGATGAGGGCGCCGGACATCAAAGCCGCGATCCGCGACGCGGCCCTGAAGCTCGGTTTCGACGCGGTCGGTTTCGCCAAGGCGGAATTGGCCGATGACTCGCGCGCGCGTCTCGCCAAATTCCTGGCGCAGGGCTTTCACGGCGATATGGGCTGGCTCAAGGCCCGTGCCGACGAGCGCGGCGATCCGCGCGAATTGTGGCCCGAGGCGAAAAGCGTCGTCGTGCTCGGCATGAATTACGGGCCCGAGCATGATCCGCTTGAAGCGCTGGCGCATCGCGACCGCGGCACGATTTCGATTTATGCCCGCGGCCGCGATTATCACGAACTGATCAAATCGCGGCTCAAGGCGCTAGCGCGCGAAATCGAAAAAATTTCGCCCGGCGATCTCAAACTCTTCGTCGATACCGCGCCGGTCATGGAGAAGCCGCTGGCCGAGCACGCGGGCCTCGGCTGGCAGGGCAAACACACCAACCTGGTGTCGCGCGCGCATGGTTCCTGGCTGTTCCTGGGCGAGATCTATCTGAGCCTCGATCTGCCGCCCGATGACGCCGAGACGGACCATTGCGGCCAATGCCAGGCTTGTCTCGATATCTGCCCGACCCGCGCCTTCCCCAAGCCCTATGTGCTGGATGCACGGCGCTGCATTTCCTATCTCACCATCGAGCATAAGGGCCATATTCCCGCCGAGCTGCGGCCGCTGATGGGCAATCGCATCTATGGCTGCGACGATTGCCTGGCCGCCTGCCCTTGGAACAAGTTCGCGACGCCCGCGCGCGAGGCCGCCCTGCTGCCGCGCGAGGATTTGACCGCGCCGCGCTTGGCCGAGCTCGCCGCGCTGGACGACGCCGCGTTCCGAAAAAAATTCTCGGGCTCACCGATCAAGCGCACCGGCCGTGACCGTTTCGTGCGCAATGTCCTGATCGCCATCGGCAACAGCGACGATTCCAATTTGATCGCGACGGCGGAAGCGCGGCTCGGTGATGTGTCGCCGCTAGTGCGCGCGATGGCGGTCTGGGCGCTGAAAAGATTGACCGATGCGGCGAACGTAGAGGAATTCCGTACTCGTCATCTTTCGAGTGAAATAGATGAAACGGTCCGGACTGAGTGGTTGTCCCAGGCCCCTCCCAACCCTCCCCCGCCCGCGGGGGAGGGAAGACAAGACGCGTAGCGGCTTGTCAGGTGGGGGCTAACGCTTACCCGCCATAGAACACGTTATCGCCGAGATCCTTCATTTCCAGCGTGGCGGCGTCGGGGCGGCCCGAGATGGGCTTGTTGAGATGGGCCTCGACCACTTCGGCGATGACGACATGATGGTCGCCTTCGGCGACGATCTGCTTGACCCGGCATTCGATCGCGGCGGGGGCGTCGATTAAAAGCGGCGCGCCGGTCACGCCCGTGGTGAAGGCCATGCCGCTCAGCTTGCCGCCTTCGACCTTCGCCGGCTTGAAAAAGGCGAAGGCCGCGCCTTTCTGATCCTTGCCGAGCACGTTCAAGGCGAAGGCGCCCGTTTCCTTCAGGACATGGTAGGCGCCCGAATCGGCCTTGACCCCGAGCGTCACCAGGGGCGGCGCGAACGAGCTTTGCGTCACGAAATTGATCGTCGCCGCCGCGACATTGCCTTTGCCGTCATCAGCCGTGAGCACATACAGCCCATAGGGGATCATCCGCAGCGCGGTCTTCTTGGCGTCCAGATTCATGGCCTCACCCTTTTTGACGAAGGAAAAAACTAGGCGGCGATGCGCTCCAACCGCGCGGCCCGCCGTCGCAACACCCACCAGGCGATGTGGGCGGCACCGATATTGAGCCTGCCATGCGGCTTCAATCCCGCCGCCTTGAAGGTCATGGCGATCGCGCGCTCGACATGGTGCCAGCGATAGACCCCCATCACCCCGCGCGCGTAAAGCCGGCTGTAACGGCGGCGCTCATAAGGCCGGCCGTTCTCGTTTGCCGCGTAATAAGCATAGGCAAGCTCGTCGTCCTCGGTGTCGCGCATGCGTTGCAACGCGAAGAGGAAACGCTGCCACCGGTTCAGATGCTCGATGTCGAGATAACGCTTCATATGCGTGTAGAAGAGCTTGTAATGCCGCAACTCGTCGGCGGCGATGTTGTGGCAGATCGCCTTCAGCACCGGCTCCTCGACGGCCTCGAACAGCGCCGTGTAATAGGAGCTGGTGCCGGTCTCGACGACGCAACGCGACACCAGTTCGCCCGCGCGCGTGCCACGCAACGACCTGGTGGCATTCACATCGACGCGGAAGCCGGCGGTGAAGCGCGCCGCGGCGGCGGCATGGTCGAAGCTCGGATCGGCCAGCGTGGCCCAGCGCCCGAGCGCCTGGCCGTGCTGCACCTCCTCGCCGCCCCAGCGCCGCGCCACCGCCTGAAATTCGGCATCGTCATGGAATACGCCGCACAGATATTCGGTGTAGTCGGCGCCGTTCTGCTCGACCAGGCTGGCCGCCTTGATGGTGCGTAGGATTTCCGGATCGACCTTGGCGCGGTCGAACTGGTCCCAGGGAATGTCGGCGAGCGTCCAATGCGCCATGGCCCGAGTATAGCCCTTCGCAAGCTGGGGTGAAGAGCTTGCGAAAATCGGCCGACTCGGCTCACCATTGCTGCATGCTAACAATCCCCGCGGCCGAACGCTTGATCGTCGCGCTCGACCTGCCGACGGTCGACGAGGCGCGATCGCTCGTGAACCGGCTCGGCGGCGCGGTCGGCTTCTACAAGATCGGGCTGCAATTGCAGTATTCCGGCGGCATCGATCTGGCGCGCGAGCTGCGCGGCCAAGGCAAGAAGATTTTCCTCGACGCCAAGCTTCTCGATATCGACCAGACCGTGACCAACGCGGTGGCAAACATCGCCCGCCTCGGCGTCGATTTCCTCACCGTGCATGGCCTGGGGCCGACGTTGCGCGCGGCGGCGAAGGGGCGCGGCACCAGCGCCTTGAAGCTGCTGGCTGTGACCGTGCTGACGAGCCAGGGGCCCGAGGACATGGCGGAATTGGGAACCCGCTTTAGCGTCGAGGAATTGGTGCTGCGCCGCGCCAAGGCGGCGCTCGACGCGGGCTGCGACGGCGTCATCGCCTCGGGGCGCGAGGCAGCGCCGATCCGGGCCATGGCCGGCGACCGGCTCTTGATCGTGACGCCCGGCATCCGCTCCGAAGGCAGTGCCGCCGATGACCAAAAACGCACCATGACGCCACGCGAGGCGATCGCCGCGGGGGCGGATTATCTGGTGATGGGACGCGAGATTATGCGCAGCCCCGATCCCGGCGGCGCGGCGGAGCGCGTCATCCGCGAGATCGAGGCCGCCCTATCGAACTGATCCATTTGGATTAAGTTGTGCGGCGTTTTTGTGGCACGAATTAAATCTCTGTCACGAGGGTGAAATTGGGCGCCGCGACACATATTATTGTCATGCGCGTCCTGACCCCCAAGTGGCGCGTAAACTGAATGGGGCTCCCCACAAGTTGCGGAGCCCCTTTTTTTGACTCAATGCGCCGATGTCGCCCCAAGCGCGGCGATTTTCGCGTCGATGACCGCGAGCTGACGGCGCGCCATATTGCGCTGGTCCTCATCCGGGGCCGCGTCGAGGCGCGCTTCCAATTCGCGGGCCTCGGTTTCCAATACGGCGCGATCGAGATCGGGCAGCGGCACCGCCTCGTCGGCGAGCACGGTGCAGCGTTCCGGCGTCACCTCGGCGAAGCCGCCGGCGACGAAGATGCGCTCCTTCACCTGGCCCGCTTGAAAGATCTCGATCAGGCCCGGCCGTACCGTCGAGATCAACAGCGCATGGCCCGGCAGCACGCCGAAATTGCCTTCGCTGCCCGGCACCACCACCATCTCCACCGCCTCCGAGCGCAACAGCCGCTCGGGCGAGACCAGTTCGAATTGCAGCGTGTCGGCCATTATTTATTCTCCTGGGTCCCGGCTTTCGCCGGGACTTCGGCGTGCCGATCAATCGTCACGCCTACGCTCCCGCCGCGATCTTACGCGCCTTCTCGACCGCTTCCTCGATGGTGCCGACCATGTAGAAGGCGCTCTCCGGCAGATCGTCGTAATCGCCGGCGACGATGCCCTTGAAGCCCTTGATCGTGTCTTCGAGATTGACGAACACGCCGGGCGTGCCGGTGAACACCTCGGCGACATGGAAGGGCTGCGACAGGAAGCGCTGAATTTTACGCGCGCGCGCGACCGTGAGCTTGTCCTCTTCGGCCAACTCGTCCATGCCCAGAATGGCGATGATGTCTTGGAGCGATTTGTAGGTCTGCAGCACCCGCTGCACGTCGCGCGCGATCTGGTAATGCTCGTCGCCGACGACGCGCGGATCGAGCATGCGCGACGTCGAATCCAGGGGATCGACCGCGGGATAGATGCCCAGCTCCGCGATCTGGCGCGACAGCACCGTGGTGGCGTCGAGATGCGCGAAG
>JAATGI010000082.1 GCA_015654725.1 Rhodospirillales bacterium | reverse complement strand
TCGGCGGCTCTGGCGGCGGTTTCTCCGCCTCTTGTTTCGGCGGCTCCGGCGGCTTCGGCTTCTCCGCCTCCGGCTTGGGCGGCGCGCGCACCAGCCGCACCTGCATCGGCCTCGCCTCCGGCGCACTCATGCCTTGCCAATCGACGATCAGCGCCGTCATCGCCACCAGATGCAGCAGCAGCGCGGCCAGAATCATGCTGATTGCCACGGCCGAGCGCCGGGCGCGCTCGCTTGGCGGGAGGTTGAACGCGCCATCGGCGACCGGATCGACGATGAGAGCGATCGCGCCTCGGTCCTCAGCCGGCAGAATCGGCATCGCCTAATCTTTTACGCAAAAACACCGCCACTCCGTTATGCCACCCGGCGTCATCACGCCTGCCACCGCCGGCGCGCGCCATTTGAGTCAGCGCTCCGATCCCGCGCCGCCGCCGCGCGGAAAGACCGGAATGTAGACCACGATCTTGGTGCGAATCTGCGGATAATCCGGCGGCAGCGGCGGAAACGGCGACGTGCCGTAAATCATTTGCAGCCCCACCTCATCGAGCCGCGGCACGCCGGTTGACGACAGCTGCGTCACGGCCACGAGTTGGCCGGTCGGTTCGATTACCAGGCTGTAGATCGCGGTGCGCGATGGCGCGCCGACGAACGCCTCGTCCGGCGGGTAGACCCGATGCTGTTCCAAAAGCCCTCTCATCTTATTGAGATAGGGATCGCCCGCCAGGTCGGCATCGCCACTGCCCCCTCCCGGCGAGGGCAGGCGTATCTCGAGATTCCTCATCGGCGGCGCGGCTTCGCGCTGCGGCTGCAAGGCCGGCGGCAAGGCTTCGACCGGTTTCATCTCGCCCTTGCCGATAGCGGACTCCTTCGCGAGAGCCTTGGGCGGCGTCGGCTTCGGCGCCTCGACCGGCGGCGGCGGCTTGGGCGGCGGCGGTTGCTTCACGGCCTCGGTCTGCACCGGGACCTCGATCGGCAGATTGTTTTCGGGCTTGTCCTTTTTCGCCGCCTCGGTCTTTTCGTCGGGACCGGATTCGCGCGGCTTCACTTCCGCTTCTTGTTTGGGCGGCTCCGGCGGCTTGGGCTTTTCCGGCTCCGGCTTGGGCGGCTCCGGCGGCTTGGGTTTTTCCGCCTCCTGCTTGGGCGGCGCCGGCGGCTTTGGCGGTGCCGCCTCCTGCCGAGGCGGGGCGGGAACAAGGCGCACCTGCATCGGCCGCGCTTCCGGCGAGATTAGGCCGCGCCAATTGACGAACAGCGCCGTCATCACCCCGAAATGCAGCAGCAGCGCCGCGGCGATCATGCCGATCGCGACCGCCGAACGCCGCGCGCGCTCGCTCGGCGGCAGGTTGAAGGCGCCGTCGGCGATCGGATCGACGCTGGGCCCGGCAGGCATCTCGGGTTCGGTCGGCACGATCGTCATGACGAACGCGGCTTAAGCGGCGACACCGTGATCGCGCGCGAAGTCCCTGAGCTTGCCGCGCAACGACCGCGACGGCAGCGTGTCGAGATCGGCCAGGAGCGGCGTCAGCGCGCCGAGATCGAGGCCGCGGATCAGCGCCTTCACGGGGCCCACGCTCGCCGGCGCCATGCTGAGCGTGGCGATGCCGATGCCGACCAGCGCCATCGCCGACAGCGGCTCGCCCGCCATTTCCCCGCACACCGCGAGCGGCACCTTATGGGCGCGGCAGCTCTGGGCCAATTGGCCCAACAGCCGCAGCACCGGCGCCGACAAGGCGTCGTAGCGGTCGGCCAGCCGCGGGTTGTTGCGGTCGGCGGCATAGAGAAACTGCACCAGATCGTTGGTGCCGACCGAGATGAAATCGACCCGCGGCAGCAGCTGCGGCAGTTCGAAGAACAGCGCCGGCACTTCGAGCATGGCGCCGATCTCGATGCTGGCCGGCGGCGCGGGGCCCTGATTGCTCGCGCGTTTCAATTCCAGATCGAAGATCGCGCGCGCCTGCTCGAACTCGGCGGCATCGGCAATCATCGGGAACATGATGCGGAGCCGATAGCCGGCGGATGCCCGGATCATGGCGCGCAATTGCTGACGCAGCAACGCCGGCCGATCGAGCGAGATGCGAATCGCGCGCCAACCCATCGCCGGATTCTCGTCCTCGGTCTCGGTCATGTAGGGCAGGATCTTGTCGCCGCCGATATCGAGCGTGCGAAACGTCACCGGCCGCTCGCCCGCCTGCTCCAGCACGCGGCGATAGGTCTGCATCTGCTGACTGACGTTGGGGAGCCGCTCGCGCATCATGAACAGAAGCTCGGTGCGAAACAGGCCGATGCCGTCGGCGCCGGTCTCGTCGAGATGCGGCAGGTCCAGGAGCAGTCCGCAATTGATGTTGAGCGCGATGCGCGCGCCGTCGCGGGTCTCGGCCGGCAGATCGCGCAACGCGGCGTAGTGGCGCCGCTCGCCCGCCAGCGTTTCGAGCCGCAGATTCACGGTGTGCAGGATATCGGCGCTTGGACGCAGCAGCACTTGCGCCTCCTCGCCATCGACGACGACGGTGTCGCCGGCCTCGACCCTGACCAGCGCGCCCTTGACGCGGCCGACCACCGGAATGTCGAGGGCGCGCGCCACGATGGCGACATGCGAGGTCGGCGCGCCCTCTTCGAGCACCAGGCCCTTCAATCGCTTGCGGTCGTAATCCATCAGCGCCGCCGGCCCCATGTCGCGCGCGAACAGGATGAACTCGTCGGGCAGCTCGGCGCGCGAGGCGGCAAGCGGCCTGCCCGCGAGGTGCTGTTGCAGGCGGTTGCCGAGATCCTCGAGATCGGCGAGCCGGTCGCGC
>JAATGI010000165.1 GCA_015654725.1 Rhodospirillales bacterium | reverse complement strand
GACTTCCATGGTGCCGCAAGCCGGATGCTCGACGGAAATTTCGACCACACCACCACTCGACTTGCGGCGATTTTTGGAATGAGCGAGTTAGCAATCCGCGGCATCCCCCGAGGCGGACCTGCTGCCGGGGCTGTGAGCCCCTGGCCCATCACCGATGGGCCGAAGGCCCACTTCCGGTTCGGTCTGTACGTGCTCGCCGGGGGTGACGAACCGGCCGTCGGGCGCGCTGATATGCGCGACATGATGTGTGGGTGTTGCTGTCGGCTCGCGAGCCGCAGACGACGCGCGAGCTCCCGCCGTCGCAATTTGCCCGCATCCGCATCTTGGTAAAATACGGCATGACGGTCGCCCAGGTCGCCGCGGTTTACGGCGCTGCGGTCGGCGAGATTGAGCGCATTCTCCGCAACGCCTGACGGCGTTCGGCCTTCCGGCCGCGCCCTACGCACGGCGATCGATCGTCCAAACGCATCCCGGCCTCTTCTGCTTGGTTTATGCGTCAGCGACCGCGAGGCGGGCGCCGATTGTCAGTGCGGCGAGCTGATAGACCGCATTGCGGCCGGCGCGCCAGTCGGCAAGCTCCTTGTCGTCGAGGCGCTCGGGCATCCGCGGGTGCCATTCGCCGGGCACCGGCCGGATCACCGCGCCGGGGTCGAGCTCGCCGCAATCGACGCGCATCGTGCAGCGGAACCGGCGGCCGACCTCGAACGTCGACTCGATGACGGTGTTGCGCGCGCGAGGCGCGGCGCGATCGGTTCGAAATAGGTGACTTTGCGGGGCGGGTTGCGGCGGGCCATTCCCGTTCCTCCTCGTTTGGTCAGGGTGCGATGCGCAAGATCCTCGATTCTATGCGGACAAACGCTCCTCCCTGCCCGAGTATTGCCTGGCGAAAGGGGAGCTCCCCGCGCGAGGGGGCTTCCGCCCGGCCGTTTGCATCAAGTGCGCGCCAAACCGTGTCGAATAAAATGCCCGACCGGTATCGCCCTGGCTTGCCGGCTCCAGCGCGCCGCGCGGAGCTCCTGGGCCTTGATTGATTGGCCACCCGCCCCGGCGCGGTGAGAAGAGCGGGGTTAGACCCTGGCGCGGACGGGCGCCGCATCCGCCACAACGCCGTCCGATGCGCCGGCCGGCTGCGCCTGGATGTCGCCGGAAATCTGGCCGCCGCATTCGATCTCGATCTGGCCATAGCGGATTGTTCCCGAGACCCGCCCGGTCGCCTTGATCAGCAGCCGCTTGCGCACGGTGAGATCGCCTTCGAAGCGGCCGCTCACTGCGGCCTCCTCGATCGAGGTGGAGCCTTTGAACAAGCCGCTCTCGGCGATGTCGAGATCATGGCAGTTGGTCAAATTAGCCTCGACGCTGCCCTCGATGTAGAGCTTCCGGCAGGAGTTGATCTCGCCCGACAAGGTGATCCCGCGACCGACGCTGAGCCGGCGCATTTCGCCCTCGGGTTCGGACGGATCGACCAGCTCGGATGCGCGGCGCCGCGAATCGGCCGGTCGCGGCGGCTCCGCTGCCCCAGCCGGGTCGAGCGTTTGCGGCGGCATCGCCAGCGGTCTGACCGGAGCGGTTGTCGCGGTCCCGGCCTGTCGGAGCGGCGTCACCGGAGGGCGCGGAGCGCCGTAGGGGTCTGCCATTTTACGATCCTCGGTCTCGCTTTGGTTGCGGCTGAACATGGTTGAACACCCGATTGCCATGGTTCCAAGAACTGGGTCATCGACCCGGGGCAGCGCTCTACCGGCGTCACCAGGCGGTCCCGGCAGCTGAATGTTGCTCGGCGCCAAACGATGCCGCGTGAATGCCATCACGTTGCAACGCTCCCCACGAAAAGGATACCTGTTTGGCTCAAGGAGGAGAAAATTCGTCAGGGAAGTCTTTGCCACGACTGCGGTAGGGCAAGGAATCGGCGACTGCAAAGATGTCTCAACGTTAATTGCGCTTTCGCCGACGGGCCAAGGTTTCGCCGACAATGCCGCGGCTCTTCCGCTTCGCTTTCGGGACCGGGATATCGGTACGTGGCGCACACGTGCCGTCACGCCCAAAAGGAGCGCCCCGCGACATTTCAGGGAGCAAGACCGCTCTGCGCGGGCGGTCTGTTGGTTTAAGCGAGTAACAAATATTTATGCCGACGAAATTGCAAACAAGGCCAGCTCGACTACATTGATTTCAAACAACGTCGGGTTGACGAGATGGCTGATGAAAGCACCCCGCAAAAGGTCGATCCCAGCATGGTTGCGGAGATCGTCGCAAGTTATGTCGCGCAAAACAGTATCGGCGTCGATCAAATTGCGGGGCTGATCGCGACGGTGCATCGCACGCTCAGCGGGCTCGGGACAAATGCGCCGGCATCCGTGGTGGAAGCGTTGACGCCGGCGGTGCCGATCCGGCGATCGGTGCAGCCCGACCATGTCGTGTGCCTCGAATGCGGGTTTCGCGGGCGGACCTTGCGCCGGCATCTCCGCACGGCGCATGGGCTCGAAGCGCCGGCCTATCGCGCTCGCTGGAGGTTATCGGCCGATCACGCGTTGGTCGCGCCGGCGTACTCGGCGAAGCGATCGGCGATGGCGAAGGAGCTCGGGCTTGGCCGCAAGCCGACTGCCGTCGAGACCGCGGCTGCGCCAGCCCGGCGAGGGCGCTCGCGTCGCGCGGTCGCGGACTGAACGAGGACCACTTCCTGCCACCCTAACCGAGGCCCCGTGGGTGGGCGCCGCCCGTGCTATCCTTCTG
>JAATGI010000459.1 GCA_015654725.1 Rhodospirillales bacterium | reverse complement strand
GCGGGCATCGCCGGCGCCATGAGCGGCTGCATCAGCGGCATGGGCATGGCCGGCGCGGTCGGCGGCGCCCAATCGCTGAATTCGGGCGCGAGCTTGTCGCCGGCAAGCGCCGCCAACAGCGCGCTGCCGAGATTGCCGTCGGTCACGGGGGCCTCGATCACCGCCGCCAAGATCGCGGCGCCGAAACTGGCGATGCCGCCGCCGCTGCCTTGGGGCGCGACGAAAACGATAATGGGCGCGCGCTCGCCCAACCGGGTCGAGCGATGCAATTGGCTCAGCGCCGCCAGCGGATCGACGCGGCCATCGAGAATCATCAGCGGCCGCATCGCGCCTTGCTGCAGCTCGGCGAGATGGTCGAGCGCCACGTCGCCGTCGCTCGACCATTTGACGTCGCCGCGCCAGGCGCCGAGCCGGCCATGCAGATAGCGCGCGAACTCGGCGTCCGGCGTGACCGTCATCGCCAACCGCCCGGCGAGATCGGGCGGCCGGTTGGAGCCGGCGGGATCGTGCTCGAGCGGCAGTTCGACGATGAAGGTGCTGCCTTTGCCGACCTCGCTTTCGAGCGTCACCGTGCCGCCCAGGAGCTGCGTCAATTGCTTGACGATGGCGAGGCCCAGCCCGGTGCCGCCGTAACGCCGCGTCACCGTGCCGTCGGCCTGGGTGAAGACGTCGAAAATCTTGTCGCGGACCTCGGGCGCGATGCCGATGCCCTCGTCCCTGACCGCGAGCCGGAGCCGGCACAGATTGCCGTCGCGGTCGGCGAGATCGGCGGTGACGCCGATGCGGCCGCGGCTGGTGAATTTGATCGCGTTGGCGACCAGATTGATGACGATCTGCCGGATTTGCAGCGGCATGCCGCGATAGGCGGGCGGCAGGCGCGGATCGATCTGCAGGCTGAGCGTCAGCCCCTTGGCCTGCGCCTGCGGCCGCAACATCGCCACCGCGCCGCCCAGCACCTCGTGCAGCACGAAATTCTCGGTCTCGGGCGACAGCTTGCCGGCCTCGATCTTGGAGAAATCGAGAATATCGTTGATCAAGCCCAGCAGCGTGCGCGCCGACAGCTGGATGGTCGCCAGCATGTCGCGCTGATCGGCGTCGAGGCCGGTGCGGCCGAACAGCGAGCCCATGCCGATCATGCTGTTCAAGGGCGTGCGCAATTCATGACTCATCACCGCCAGGAAGCGGCTCTTGGCCTCGTTCGCCTCCTCGGCTTGCGCCTTCGCCTCGGTGAGGCGGCGGATCAAATCGATGGCGTAGCCGGTGGGCATCAGCAGCGCCAGGTAAATGCCGGCCGCGACCCACGGCCGCTCGCGCCAGAACGGCGTCGTCCATAGCACCGCGGTAAAGCCGGCGACGCTCAACAGCGCCGAGCCCAACAGCGCCGGCACGCCGAAGCGGAAGCCGAAGCCGAACACGATCCAGAGATAGATCGCGAACCACGGCGTCGCGAGATAGTCGCCCAGATGCAGGAACAGCGAGACGAAGATGGTGTCGCTGACGATCGCCGCCGAGCGGCGCACGATCGAGGGCGCCGGCCGCAGCATCAGATGGATGAACAACAGCCAGCACACCAGTACGCCCGCGATATCGACCGCGAACAGCGCCGTCAGCAGATCGGGGTCGACGTCGAACAGTTCCAGCCCGGCGAGATAGAGCAGCACCGCTCCGGGAAAGAACAGATGGACGATGATCTGCTGCGCCTCGCTGTTGCGGCTTTGCTCGACGATGCCGCGCGCGATGGCGCCGGTGCCCTGCAACACCACGACGGTCGCCGCCAGCGCGGGTCCCATCACCAGCATCGCCAGCCACACCGTCGCCACCGTCGGCGAATCGCCCCGCGCCATCTCGATCAGCGAGAGCGCGACCGGCAAGGCCACGGCATAGACGGTGATCGCGATCGCGGTGAAGCGCTGCCGCCGACCGGTCAGGCCGTTCGCCGACGCCGTCTTCGCCTCGGTCGCGTTGGTCATCGCAGGCTTCGCCCGCCCGTCTCCCGCGGCGCTCTGTCCAGGCTTGATGGGGCCGCGCCCCGCCGCGCCCCGCCCGTTGGTCATAGTGCCGGTGGACACGGGAAAAATCTACTTATTGATGGTTTGCCGGCGCTCTTCATCTACATATCGATACCCGGAATCGATCAAGGCCAAGATTCATCTTGCGGATCATAACGCAAACCATTGAAAAAAAGAATTTTTAGCTGATCGAAGCGGCTGGAACCCGCCGCCTCAGGCGCGGAGCGCCACGTCGGCGAGCACCACGCGCGACATCGGCAGCACCACGGTCACGGTCGTGCCGCTCCCCTTGACGCTGTCGATCACCAATCGGCCGTCATGGAGCTCCACCAGCCCCATCGCCAGCGGCAGGCCCAGCCCGGTGCCGTCATGCTTGCGGCTCCACGGACTAGCGACCTGGCCGAAGCGGGTGACCGCGGTCTTGATTTCCTCCTTGTCCATGCCGATGCCGCGATCGGCCACGCTGAGATGCATGCCGTCGCCCTCGAGTGCCGCGCGAACCTGGACCCGGCCGCCCGGCTGGCTGAATTTGATCGCGTTGGTGATCAGGTTGAGCATGATCTGTTTGAGCTTGAGCGCGTCGGCGCGCAGGCGCGGCAGGCCCGACGGCACTTCGAGATCGATGCCGATATCGAGCGCCCGCGCCCGCTCGATCACGAGATGGAGCAAGTCCCGGATCATTTGCGGGATCTCGACATCCTCTTCTTCCAGATCGAGCTTGCCGGCCTCGAGCTTGGAGACGTCGAGAATGTCGCTGATGATGCGCAACAGATGCTGGCCGCTCGCGGCGATGTCGCGGGCGTAGCTGGTGTAGCGGGCGCTGCCCAGCGGCCCCATCACTTCCTCGGCCATCAATTGCGAAAAGCCGATGATGGCGTTCAAGGGCGTGCGCAATTCGTGACTCATGTTGGCGAGGAATTCGGTCTTGCTGCGGCTGGCGAGCTCGGCTTCCTCCTTGGCCGCGATCAAGGCGAGCTCGCCTTCCTTGCGGTCGGTGATGTCCAGGGCGGCCGACACCACCAGCGACGGCCGCCCGCCCTCGTCGCGCAACAGAGCGAGATTGTTCAAAAGCACGCGGCGCTGGCCGGTGGGCGCGACGATCTCCTCTTCCCAAGGGCCGGGCGGGCGAATCCCGGCGATGATCTGGCGATGACGGTCCGTCGCCGCGCGATTCTCGGCGTCGTCGCGCAAGGCCGTGAAGGTCTTGCCGATCATCTCGGCGGGCGCCGTGCCGAAGCGCCGGGCGAACGAACTGTTGACGAAGACGAAGCGGTCGTCGCGGTCGGTCGCGCACACCATCACCGGCATGGCGTCGATGACGCGCAACAGCAGCTCGTGGCTCTTTTGCAGCTCGTCGCGATGGCGCCGCTCGTCGATCTGGATTTTTTCCTCGAGCGTCGTGGCGCGGATCTTCAACAGCAATTGCTGGCGGTTGAGCGTCAACAGATTGAGCGAGCGGGCGCGGAATTCATGGTGATCGACCGGGCTCAGCAAATAATCGGTGGCGCCCGCCTCGAGCGCCTTCAATCGCAGGTCGCGGTCCTCATAGGCGGTGATCACCATCACCGGGAGATCGGCGCAATTCGCCTGCGCCCGCAACCGGCGGATGAATTCCGCGCCGTCGAGATCGGGCATGTTGAAATCGGTGACCAGCAGATCGGGCGGGGATTGCGCCGCGAAATCGAGCGCCGCTTGCGGGTGCGCGAAGGTACGGACTTCGACATTGTCTCCGAGCGACGCGGCCAGCCGTTCGAGGATTTTCAGATTGGTAATTCGATCGTCGACGATCGCGACTACTTGGCGTCTCACGCTCGGCTTCGACTCCTGTGCGAGCATCCGCACCGCAACGGGACGTTCTCTCTTCCCATCGATTCGGGCTTTCCGCAAGCCAATACCAAGACTATTGGCAAAATTTACTACAAAATATAGTTAATTCATTTGCCTTGGCGCGAACGGATTTCAGCCATCGAGCCCGACCAGGCCGCGGGCGAAGGCGGCGGCCTCGAACGGCCGCAAATCCTCGATCGTCTCGCCGATGCCGATATAAGGCACGGGCAGCGAATATTTCTCGGCGAGCGGCACCAGGACGCCGCCGCGCGCGGTGCCGTCGAGCTTCGTCACGATCAAGCCGGTAATGCCGATAAGGTCGCGAAACGTCTGCACCTGTTGAATCGCGGTCTGGCCAATGGTGGCGTCAAGCACCAGAAGCACGGCGTGCGGCGCGGCGGGGTCGAGTTTTTTGAGCACACGTTCGACTTTTTGCAACTCGGCCATCAGGTCGGCCTTGTTGTGGAGCCGGCCGGCGGTGTCGATCATCAGAATATCGGCGCCGCGCCGCTTGGCCGCCGCCAGCGCGTCATAGGCGAGG
>JAATGI010000324.1 GCA_015654725.1 Rhodospirillales bacterium | reverse complement strand
CCGCTCCTGGCGCCGAGAAACTCTTTTACCGCGCGGTCTTCGAGCGAATGGAACGACACCACCACCAGTCGGCCGCCGCGCGCCAAGAGGCGCTCCGCCGCCGTAAGGCCGCGCGCCAGTTCGCCGGGCTCGTCATTTACTTCCATGCGCAGCGCCTGGAACGTCCGTGTCGCGGGGTCGATGCCGCCGCTCTTGGGTACGGCCTTGCGCACCAGCGCCGCCAATTCCCCGGTTCGGCGCAAGGGCCGCGCCGCGACGATGGCGCGGGCAACGCGGCGGGAATAACGCTCCTCGCCATAGATATAGATGAGATCGGCCAGCGCGCTTTCGCCCAGGCTATTGACGAGATCGGCGGCGCTCGGCCCGTCGCGTCCCATGCGCATGTCCAAGGGGCCGTCGCCGCGGAAGGAAAAGCCGCGCTCGGCCGCGTCGATCTGCGGCGATGACAGGCCCAGATCGAGCGCGATCCCCGCGACGGAGCGGATGCCGAGCCGGGCCAGAACATTCTCCATGTCGCCGAAGCGGCCCTCGATCACGGTAAGCCGGCCGGGGAAACGCTCGGCCAGTTCTTGGCCCCGCGCGACCGCTTCGGGATCGCGATCGATGGCGACGACGCGGCAGCGCGCCGCTTCGAGGATGGCGCGGCTATAGCCGCCGGCGCCGAAGGTGCCGTCGAGATAAATCTCGCCGTCGCGCGGCGCCAGCATCGCCACCGCCTCGGCCATCAGCACGGGCACATGGCTGGTCATCGCGGCTCCTTCGCGCCGAGCTTGCGCAGCGACGGCAAGGTGAGGCCGCGAGCGCGCCCGCGCCGTGCTTCCTCACGGGCGGCAAAGCGCATCGGTTCCCAGATCTCGAAATAGTCGGCGCTGCCGGCGAACACCGCGCTGTCGCCGATGCGGGCATGGGCGAGGAACTCTTCGGGCAGGACGACGCGGCCTTCGCCGTCGAACGAGAGTTGCTGAGCGTCGTTAAACAGAGCGGTGTAGGCGTCGTGCTCGTCGGAGCCGAGATCGTAATAGTCGCGCCGCCGCGCGAGATCCTCGATCCAGGCGATGCCGCTGGCGACGATGGTTTCGTCGTTCAGGCCGCGGAGCGCGACAATGCCCTTGAAGTCCTCGCCGGCCAGCGTGTCGCGATAGGCAGCCGGCACCGAGACGCGCCCCTTGCTGTCGATCCGATTGGTAAATCTGCCGAGAAACAGAGCCACCCCACGCCCCTTCGGTACCACGTTCCGCGCGTCGCAACGTCTCGGTACCGCGCCCGATTAACGAATCGCGGCGCCTCGGCGATTGGGACTATATGGGATATCATGGTCGTTTATGGGCAGTCAAGGGATTCGCTAGTAATTCGTGCCCGATCATCTTGCTTTTTAAGGTAAATCTGAATCCCACCTCGGAAATGGCCAGTTGTTCTCTGTCTGTTCCTTGACAATGCGCTAATAAAGTCGCGGACGGGCCGCGCCCCGCCCATCATGGTGCGCCGCGTCGCCCCCGGGGTAAAGCGCCAGATGGCCTGTAAGCCGGGTTCTGTCCCCGCATGAGCGGGGGATGGCCATTCCTCTGGGACGCAAGTTGCCTTGCGCCTCGCGCGACCGACCCGGATGGCGGCGCGGAAACGCGCCTGGCCTGCGTCGCGAAACGCGGCCGGCCACCCCTACTTGGTCTTGCTCCCGGTGGGGTTTACCCTGCCGCCACCGTTGCCGGCGGCGCGGTGCGCTCTTACCGCACCATTTCACCCTTGCCGCCCCAGGCCCCCGGGTTGAGCCGGAGGCCAAAGGTTTAGGCGGTATGTTTCTGTGGCACTGTCCCTGGGGTCGCCCCCGCCGGTCGTTAGCCGGCACCGTGTTTCCATGGAGCCCGGACTTTCCTCACCCCGCCTTGCGACGAAGCGCGGCCATCCGGCCATCTGGCGCGGTTATTTAAGGGGCGTCGGGGCTTCGATGTCAAACGGCCAAGCCACCAGCGCGATCCGCCGCCGGGTTTCGTCGTCGTCGGCACCGTCGCAATTCTCCGGCCGGAAATGGCGTTGGAACGCCACCAGCACTTGCCACGTCCGTTGATCGAGCCGGCCCGAAGATGGCAGGTCGTAGCCAAAATCGGCGAGCGCCTGTTGCAGATCGGCGACGGTTTCAGGCAGCCGCGACGGCATCGCCGAAAAATCGGGCCACAGGCCGATGCCGGCGTCGGCGAGGCGTTGCCAAGGGAACAGCTCGCCTGGGTCTTGCTTGCGGTGCGGCGCCACGTCGGAATGGCCGAGGACGAAACGCGGCGGAATTGGCCGGCGCGAAACAATCTCTCGCGCCAGGGTCTCCAGCGCGCTCATCTGCGCCTCGGGGAACGGGCGGTAGCCGAATTCATGGCCGGGATTGACGAGCTCGATCCCGATCGAATGATTATTAATGTCGCGCCGCCCGGCCCAGCCGCTCTCCCCGGCATGCCAGGCGCGCCGCTCCTCCGGCACCAGACGCCAGATCAGCCCGTCCGTTTCGATGACGTAATGCGAAGACACGCGGGCGACCGGGTCGCGCAGGCGGGCGATGGCGTCGGCGCCCGAGCGCATGCCGGTGTAGTGCAGCACCAGCATG
>JAATGI010000379.1 GCA_015654725.1 Rhodospirillales bacterium | reverse complement strand
GGGGTCGTCACGCTCGCGGCCATGGTCTCGGCGCTGGCGCCGGGCAGCGTCGCGGAGACCTGGATGGTGGGAAAATCGACCTGCGGCAGCGGCGCGATCCTCGGGCAGGGTGAACAGCACCGAGATCGGCTCGATCTGCGTCACCACCACCAGGCCGGTGGTGTCGGTGGTTTACACGATATTGCCGGCGTCGATCATCCGCACGCCGGTGCGGCCGGAGATCGGCGAGGTGATCGCGGTGTAGACGAGCTGGACCGCGGCGTAGTCGATCTGCGCCTGATCGTTCTTGACGATCGCGGCGTCCTGCGCGACCAGGGCGAGCTGGGTATCGCGCATCTGCAACGCGATCGAGTTCTGCGCGGCGAGCTTCTGGTAGCGCTCCAAATCGAGCCTGGCGTCGGCGAGCAGCGCTTCGTCGCGCGCCTTGGCGGCGACGGTTTGGTTGAGCTGCGCCTGAAACGAACGGGGGTCGATCTGGGCCAGCAGCTCGCCGGCCTTCACGTCCTGGCCCTCGACGAAGATCACCTTGTCCAGGGTGCCGTTGACGCGAACATGCACGGTCACGGTGTTATAGGCCTGAACCGTGCCGATCCCGGTGAGATAAACCGGAACGTCGCCGGTCTTCGCCGCCATGGCGACCACGGGTATCGGCGGAACCGCCGGCACGGGCGCGGGTTTGAGCAATTCCCTTACGAGCAGCCACAAGCCGATCCCGGCCAGGCAGATCAGGAGGCCCCCGAGAAACCACCACGAGAGGCGACGTCCGGATCGATGAGGAGCGCCGACGGCGGATGCGGCGACCATGGGTTCTTACGTCGAGCTTGCTGGACCCGGGCCGTCGTGCGAACCAGCGAGTCTCAGGGAATCGGCCTTCGGGTTTGCCACCGTCGCTCCTCGTGCCGATTGATGCAATTGCGGCAAGCGCGGCCCCGAAGCCGCGCTCGTTCCTTGGGATTCCCGTTTCGAGTTCATGGACATAGCCGCGATATGCGATGTTAGCCGCGCCGGGGATCGACGGCACACCCTCGGAAACTACTCATGGCGCGCCCGCTTCGAGCCGGCCGATGAAGCGTGAAAATGCCCCAGCCCCGCCCGCCGATATTGCACCGCACCACGAACCGCATTAGGTTGACGGCCCTTTGCCCCAACCGACCCTGAGTCCGTGCCATGTCCTTCATCGCCAATCGCATGCTGCGCATCAAGCCGTCGCCGACCATCGCGATGGCGAACAAAGCGCTGACGCTGAAGGCCGAGGGGCGGGACGTGATCGGGCTGGCCGCCGGCGAGCCGGATTTCGACACGCCGCAAAACATCAAGGACGCGGCCAAGCGCGCGATCGATCGCGGCGACACCAAATACACCGTGGTCGACGGCACGGCGGAGCTGAAAAAGGCGATCTGCGGGAAGTTCAAGCGCGAGAACGGGCTTGAATACGCGCCCAACCAGATCACGGTCGGCACCGGCGGCAAACAGGTGCTCTACAACGCGCTCACCGTCACGGTGAATCCGGGCGACGAGGTGATCGTGCCGGCGCCCTATTGGGTGTCGTACCCCGACATCGTGACCTTGTGCGAAGGCACGCCGGTGGCGCTGCCGTGCCCGCAGAATCACGGCTTCAAGCTGTTGCCCGAGGAGCTCGACGCCGCGATCACGCCCAAGACCAAATGGCTGATCCTGAACTCGCCCTCGAACCCGACCGGCGCCGCCTATACCCGCGCCGAGCTGCGCGCGCTCGCCGATATTTTGTTGCGCCATCCGCAGGTCTGGGTGCTGACCGACGACATGTACGAGCATGTGCTTTATGACGATTTCGAATTCGCGACGATCGCGCAGGTCGAGCCGAAACTCTATCCGCGCACCTTGACGCTCAACGGCTTCTCCAAGGCCTATTGCATGACGGGGTGGCGCTTGGGCTATGCCGGCGGGCCGGTCGAGCTGATCAAGGCGATAGGTGCCTTGCAATCGCAATCGACCACAAACCCGAGCTCGATCAGCCAGGCCGCGGGCGTCGAGGCGTTGAACGGGCCGCAGGATTTCATCCCCAAGCACAACGCCATCTTCAAGGAGCGGCGCGACTTGGTGATTCGCATGCTGAACCAGGCCAAGGGCTTGTATTGTCCGACGCCCGAAGGCGTGTTTTATGTCTATCCGTCCTGCGCCGGCGCCATCGGCAAGCGCACGCCACAGGGCAAGACCATCGCGAACGATACGGATTTTGTCTTTTATCTGCTCGAAGCCGAAGGCGTCGCGGTGGTGCAAGGCGAGGCGTTCGGCGTCAGCCCGCATTTCCGCGTCTCCTATGCCGCGTCGAATCAGGTGCTCGAAGACGCCTGCGCGCGTATCCAGCGCGCTTGCGCCGCACTGGTCTGAAAAAGGTTGAACCGCCAAGACGCCAAGACGCCGAGAAACAAAATAACCACCTATCAACCCATACCGGCGAAAGCCGGTATCCATCGTTGAAATGGACCCCGGCTTCCGCCGGGGTGGTGAATTGCTTTTTCAGTATGAACTTGGCGTCTTGGTGTCTTGGCGGTTCAATTTTTTCGTTAGGGCTTCACCACCACGCCGGTCTTTGGATCGAGGATCAGCGCCGCGTCGGCGCGCGGGTGCGCGAAATCGAACATGGTATCGAGCGGCCCGGCGAGCGCGTCATAGGACTGGTCGCCGATCCGCCCCAATTTCCAATTGTCCTCGATGAAACGCAGAATCGAGGTTTGGTCGGTCACGGTGTGATCGACGAAATTGCGCTTGGCATAGGGCGACACAACGAGAAGCGGCAGGCGCGGGCCATAGCCGCAGCGGCCCTGATAGGCGCCGTGCTTGACCTCGCCGCATTTCCCCGGCCCGTCGAGCGCGTCGATATCCGGCAGCGCCGAGCCCATGACCCGAGGTGGCGCCACGTGATCGTACCAGCCGTCGGAATCGTCATAGGAAATGATAATCGCGGTGTCGCGCCAGTAGCGCGAGCGCATCACCTTGCCGATGAGATCGACCAGATAAACTTGCTCGTCGAGCGGGTTGGAATAATTGAAGCCGGCATGGGCGTCTTGGAATTTCTTGGCCTTGATGAAGCTCACGGCGGGCAGCCGCCCGTTTGCCAGCGCGTCATAGAAATCCTGGAGATCGTATTGATGATTGGCCTGGTCGTCGAAGCCGACCTTGTCGGGCGACGACGGCGGCAGGTGATGCGGATTGGCGGTCTGTTTGTAGTATTGAAACGGCTCGTGGTGCGGCGAGTAATCGGTGACGCCATAGCCGACGCGATTGACGGACTTCTGCCCGCACACCGCCTTGCCGTCCTTGCTGTCGCTCGGCTTGAAGCCGCCTTGGAACCAGCCCCAGCTCACATGTTTTTCGTTCAACAGGTCACCGACATTGCGGCCCGTCATCGTGATCAAGCCGACTTTCGGATCGGCGCAATCGTCGGTTTGCGGATCGGGGTCGCCGAGCACCGTGCCGGCCGCCGTGATCCGCTCCGTGCCGATAGCCAGATCGGGCGGCGTGGCGCCATGCGTGTTGCCCGACACCAAATTGACCGCGCCGGGCGTCGAGGGGCCGGTGACGGCGCCGAAGGAATTGTCGCTCATGGCGAAGGCCTGCGCGTAGCGCCATAGCGCGGCAACCGTGTTGCCGTCGAAATAATTCATTACCCAGGCGCGCGCGCAGCTCTTAT
>JAATGI010000431.1 GCA_015654725.1 Rhodospirillales bacterium | reverse complement strand
GCGCGACCTTCGTGATGGTCGCGGCGATCACGGCGATCGGCGTGTCGGCCTTGATCTGGCGCGGCCTGCGCTCCGAGGCGGCCGAGGCGCCGCTCCAAACGCTGGCCCAGCGCGTGGCGCCGCTCGGCCACTCGCGGGTCTGGCTTATTCTCGCGCCCGCGCTGCTGCTCTATTGCGCCATCTATGTCGTCTACACCTACATCGCCCCGCTTCTGGAGACGCGCTACGCCGCGGAGGACGTGCCGCTGTTCCTCGTCATTTACGGCGTCGGCGGGCTCTTGGGCAGCCAGTTGGGCGGGCGCATTGTCGATCGCTACGGCGCGACGCGTCCGCTGATTATCGTGCTGACGCTGTTCACGCTGCTCGAAGTGGCGCTGCCGTTGAGCCTCGTCTCCGCCGCCGCCACCGCGGCGGTGATGTTCGGTCTGACGCTGTGCAGCTGGTCGTGCTTCGCGCCGATCCAAACCCGTGTCATTACCGCCGAGCCCAAGCACGCCAATGTCATGTTCGCATTCATCAATTCCTCGGTGTTTGTCGGCGGCGCCGTCGGCGCGGCGTTGGGGGGCGTGCTTTACAGCCGCCTGCCGGTGTTCTATCTGCCGTTCGCGGCCGCGATTCTAACCGCGATCGCGGTGGCGCTGATCGTGCAATCCCTGCCGAGCGAACGGGCGCGGCGGGGATGATTCCGTCACCGCCAATTCGGACCGGACGCGACGACCCGGCCCGCTTCAAATCCGCGCCGGCAGCGAATGACGCGAAACGGCGGCTCGGCGCCTGAGCGGATGTGGCCATTCAACCTCCGCGGGTTCGATCCGCGCGTCTGGCTCCTGGCGATCGGCACCTTCGCCACCGGTACCGACGCTTTCGTCATCGCCGGTATTTTGCAGGAGCTGGGGCACTCCTTCTCCGTCAGCGAAGCGGCGGCGGGCGCGGTCATCTCGGTCTATGCCTTTGTCTATGCCATCGGCACGCCGTTGTTGGCCGTTATCGTCGCGCGGTGGCGCCAGGATCGCGTCGCCCTGCTGGCGCTCGCGGTTTTCGTCATCGTCAACATTCTCTGCGCGCTGGCGCCGAGCTACGCCTTCCTGATCGCGATGCGGGTGGCCGCGGCGCTGTGCGCCGCGATCTACGCGCCGGCCGCCTATGTGCTGGCCGACGCGGCGGCGCCGCCGGAAAGGCGCGGCAGCGCCCGGGCGCCCGTGGCCCTGGGCTCGTCGGGATCGACCGTCATCAGCGTGCCGCTCGGCACCTATATCGGCCATTATATCAACTGGCAGGCGACGTTCGTCATGATCGCGATCATCACAGCCGTCGCGCTCGTGGCGTTGCTGGCGCTCTTGCCGCGCACCCCAGCGGTCAGCGAGCCGCCGCCTCTGGCCCAACGGGTGGCGCCGCTGGCGCGACTCAATGTCTGGATCGTGTTAACGCCGGTGCTGCTGATGTTTTGCGGCATTTACGCGGTTTACAGTTATATCGAGCCACTCTTGAAAACGCACTTCGCCGCCTCGGATATTCCGTGGTTTCTGGCCGCCTACGGTGTCGGCGGCCTTGCCGGCAGCCAGTTGGGCGGAATGTTGGCGGATCGTTTCGGCGCGATTCGGCCGCTGATCGCGGCGCTGACGATGTTGGCGTTGCTGAACGCCGCTCTTCCCACCGCGCTTCATTCGGCGATCGCGACCGGCGTCGTGATGTTCGGCCTGACCGTGTCCAGCTGGTCGTGCTTCGCGCCGAATCAGGCGCGCATCATCGCGGCCGAGCCGGAGAATCGCAATGTCATGATCGCGCTGCTCAACTCCGCGATTTTTTTCGGCGGCTCGGTCGGCGCGCTGTTTGGCGGCGCGGTGTTGGGCGCGCTTTCGGTGACGGCACTGCCCTACGCGGCGGCGATTCTAACCGTGATCGCGGTGGCGGTGATCGTGCAATCCCTACCGCGCGTTCGGCATCGGCGATAATTCGAGCCTGTCTTGCCGTGCTCAGGCCGGCGGCGGCGGGGCGCCGTTCGCGCCGTTCTCCGCCGTGACGTGGTTGCGGAATTCGAGCGGCGACGCGATGACGCGCAACGGCTCGAAGCTCGAGCCCGAGCCGCGTACAATGATGTCGCCGTAATCCAGCATCCTGCCGAGCACGGACTGATCGACATGGACGCTCTCGACCTTGCTCATATTCATCTCGAAGGTATGGCGGCGGACGAAGCCGCGCTTGTAGATGATGCGGAAGTTGGTCACCGCCACCTCGGTGGTCCAGCGCCGATACCATGCGCTGATCCAGCTTAGGATGCCGAACGCGATTCCGACCGCCACGGCGACGAGCGGGGCGTCGAAGTTCCATTCCAGATCGAGCTGGCGCACCGCCAAGGCGGCCGCGACGCCGAGACACACCGCCACCAGCCCGCGAAGATAAATGACCCAGTGAAGCCGGGTCTCGAACCGGATGGTTTCGGTCGGCTGCAAAACCTTGCGAACGTAGCTCGACATTGCTCCCCCGAAACGCGTCACGAGCGGGCCCGCGGCATTGCGTCCTGACCGGCGAGCATCCACGCTTTTTGCCGTCACGCAAGGAGGCTTTGCCAAGCTCCTACTCGCCCAATACTTTTCGATGCGCCGCGTGGGGTGGGCAACGTGGGCGCTGCAATCAAGTATAGATAATAACAGAGAATATTCTTCTTTTCATGCTCCTGACGAGAAATCTACCCTTGCAGGTAGAAAAAGTAAAATGGAAATTTTACTTAAAATGTAGGGAGTAGTTAATTTTACCAAAATTTGCGATTCATTCTTGCTATCGCGTGATTGGCTCGAACAGCCGCAATAAAGCGGTTTGCGAGAGGCACGCAACATCATGGGAATATTTCCGTTGTACCAGCTCGTGCTGGCACTTGCGCTTGGGGGTGCCTGCGGCTGCGATTATGGCCCCTCTTTTGGACCGGTATACGGCTCCGGATACGGCCCCAGCTATGGCTCGGGCGCGGTCTATGTCGCCTTCCCGACGGGCGGCGGCGAGACGCTGCCGCCAGCGGCTTACTTCGTGAATTCGGCGCCGGTCGGGCGGGATGTCGGTTATCGGCCCGACTTTTATTGGAGCCGCGGCGATACCAACGAGGAGGGGAGTGATTCCAACTCCGGCGATTACGGCAACTCCGGCTCCGGCGATTACGGCGGGTCCGGTCCCGATATCCAGGTCGGCTTCGACGGCGGGGGCGATTCAAGCTCTGGATATCAGGGTGGCGGCGGAGACGGTTACCGGCACGACCATGACCGCGGGCATCGCGATCATTTCAAGCCGCGCGGCCATGAGCACGAACGCGAATTCAAGAAACAGGACCACGACCACGACCGCGACCACGAGCAAAGGTTCGGCCACGACGAAAAATCCCAGAAGCACGAAGATTTCCACGACCACGATCAGAACCACGTTCACGACCACGACCAGCATCACGACTATTCGACGAACGGCTACAAGGCGCATTCGAATTACGGCGGCGATGGCCATGGCCATCACGACGAACAGGGCAGGGGCGGTTACGGCCACGCGCAGGGCAATGGCTGGAGCAACGGCGGAAGTCACGGCAACGGCAATGGCTGGAGCGGCGGCAACAGCCACGGCTGGAGCCATGGCTATGGGCAGGGCTCGCACGAATGGGGCGGCTACGGCAATGCCGGCTGGAACTGGCATGGCGGCTACCACGTCCATGGCGGCGTAGGCCATTTGGGGGGCCATCACTGAGGGGGCGACGCCGCGTCACGCTGGGAGATGCACTGCGGTCGGATTCCCACCCAAGCAGGCGGGACGTCACGCGTCTCACCAGCAAGGCCGCAAGCGGACTCAGTGACGGCGTCGATCGGCACCTAGAACGCCGGCAGCACACGGTTTTTCCGCCAAATCGAGACGGCCGCGGTTGGTGCCCCTGGCCGGACTTGAACCAGCACGCCCTTGCGGACAACAGATTTTGAGTCTGCCGCGTCTACCATTCCGCCACAGGGGCCGCGCGCGATACTAGAGCAAGTTCCGGAACCTTGGGTATTGGTTTCGCGCCGTCGCGCGTCGAGACGCGGCTTGCCTTGACGCCGTGCTCCCGCATACTAGGCGGAGTCATCGCAGGAGCCGGATTTGCGCTATTTCGAGGATTTTGCCGTGGGCCAGAGCCACGAGCTCGGCTCGCGCTCGCTGAGCCAGGACCAGATCATCGCCTTCGCCCGCGAGTATGACCCGCAGCCCTTTCACACCGATCCCGAGGCGGCGAAGCGCAGCGTCTTCGGCACCTTGATCGCGAGCGGCTGGCAGACGGTCGGCGTGTTCATGTCGCTGCTGGTCGCGGGCATGGTCGGCGACATGGCAAGCATGGGCTCGCCCGGGGTCGACAGCATCCGTTGGCTCAAGCCGGTGAAGCCGGGCGACCGGCTAACCGGGCGGGTCCGCATCCTCGAAGCGACGACGTCGAAAAGCCGCGCCGAGCTCGGCATCCTCAAGACCGAGGGCGAGCTTTCCAATCAGGATGGCGACAAAGTCATGACCATCGTCGCCACCAGCTTCATCGGCCGCCGGCCGCCGGCCGCGGCTTGAAGCCAGGCGTGATCCGGCGCCTCTACGATTGGGTCATGCGCCTCGCCGCGAGCGAGCAAGCGCTGCCGGCGCTCGCCCTCGTCGCCTTCATCGAAAGCTCGGTGTTTCCCATCCCGCCCGACATTCTGCTGATTCCGATGGTGCTGGCGGCGCGCCGCAACGCTTGGAAATACGCCGCGGTCGCGACCGTGGCCTCGGTCGCGGGCGGTTATCTCGGCTATGCCATCGGCTATTATGGCTTCAACGCCCTGGGTCGCCCGATCATCGATTTCTACGGGCTCGGGGATCGCTACGCGGCGCTCAAGGCCTCGTTCGATCAATGGGGTGCCTGGATCATTCTCGTGAAGGGCATGACGCCGATTCCCTACAAGCTCATCACCATCACCAGCGGCGCCTTGGCGTTCGATCCGGTGATGTTCGGATTGGCTTCGGTGGCGTCGCGCGCCGCACGGTTTTTCCTGGTCGCGGCGTTGCTCTATTTCTTCGGCGAGCCGGTGCGCGTGTTCATCGAGCGGCGCCTGACCCTCGCGACCAGCCTGTTCGCCGCCTGCCTGGTCGGCGGCTTCGTCGTCATCCGTTATCTCTGAGCATCATGGTCCGCGCCACGCCTCTCATCGTCGCCATCGCCAGCCTGCTGGTGGTCGGCGGCGCGCTCGGCTTTCAATATATCGGCGGGCTGCGGCCATGCGAATTGTGCCTCTACCAACGTTGGCCCTACTACGCGGTAGCCGGCATCGGCTTGATCGCCGCGCTGGCGGGCGACAGGAGGGTGAGCGGCGCGGTCCTTCTCCTCGCGGCGCTCTTGTTCGCCATCGATGCCGGGCTGGCCTTTTATCACGCCGGGGTCGAGCAGCATTGGTTCGCGGGTCCCGGCGCCTGTACCGGCCTCGCGCTCAAAGCCGGCTCGGTCGAGGATTTGCAGGCGCAGCTTTTGGCCACGCCGCCGGTGCGCTGCGACCAGATTCAATGGTCGTTGTTCGGCATTTCGCTCGCGGGCTGGAATGTCGTCGCGGCGTTGGCACTCACGATATTTTCGCTCGCCGCGTTCGCGCGGCTGCGGCGGGCGGCGCGATGAAGCGGCTTCCCGGCGACCCGTCGGAGCGCGCGCTGATCGCGCGTATGATCCGGGTCGATCACGCCGGCGAATATGGCGCGCGCCGGATCTATGACGGGCAGCTCGCCGTGCTCCGGCGCTCGCCGGCGGCGCCGGAAATCCTCCGCATG
>JAATGI010000112.1 GCA_015654725.1 Rhodospirillales bacterium | reverse complement strand
CGTGATCGACAATCCGTGCCGCGGCTGCGGCGGCCAGGGCCGGATCAAAAAGGAAAAGACGCTGTCGGTCACGATCCCCGCCGGGGTCGAGGACGGCACCCGGATCAGGCTCGCCGGCGAGGGCGAGGCGGGCGTGCGCGGCGGCGGCGCCGGCGATCTTTATATTTTCCTCAACGTCAAGCCGCACCGTTTCTTTCAGCGCGAGGGCGCCAACATCCATTGCAAGGTGCCGATTTCGATGACCGCCGCCGCCTTGGGCGGCGCGCTCGAAGTACCGACCATCGACGGCAGCCGCGCCCGCCTCAACATTCCCCCCGGCACCCAATCCGGCCATCAGTTCCGTTTGCGCGCCAAGGGCATGACCGTGCTGCGCTCGCCCTCGCGCGGCGACATGTTCATCGAGGTCGCGGGCGAGACGCCGCAGCATCTGACCAAACAGCAGCAGGAAATGCTGCGCGAGTTCGAGCGCGCCGGCGACAAGGGCCGCACCAGCCCCGACGCCGAAGGCTTCTTCGCCCGGGTAAAGGAATTCTTCGGGGATTTAAGGGAGTAATTTGGAAGCCCGCGTTGACTTACGCGATTGTGGAAGTCAGTTTAGTTGTTATGTCCCAGATCGAGTCCATAACCCTTGACAGGTTGCCATCGCCGCCACGCGCGACGCTGAAAATTGATGCGCCCCTTTCGCGTGGGGGTGCCACGAATCTGGTGGAGAGGGGTCTTAGGTTTGCGCAGGCCGGAGAGGACCTGCTGGGTCAATTGGAGCGCCATAACAGTAAGCTCAAAGTTGCGCTCAATGGGCTTTGCTCCAGGGTAGAAGAAGTCGAATGCACCTCAGAAGAACTGTCGGTCCTTATAAAGGCGCTTCTCGACCGGGAAAAGAATCGTGCCAAGGAATTTGCGCCGGCTTTGGAAATGATTAAGAAAAACAGATCCATTGGCGCAAAGTTAAAAAAGCCACTGCACCGCCGATTTTTTCAGATTTGCGAGGACATTTTTGATCGCATCGAGGACGCGGTTGCGACTGAACTCGAGGCCTACCGCGACGCAAGGCTTAAGTTGGAAATTAGCCGTGCCGATTTGATAAACGAGCACGCAGCAGATGGACCAATCTTCAATTCGGGAAAGGCTACCGCCGCTTCCTTGCGCGCGCTGCGCAAGTGAATGGAGTCGAGACGCGTCATCATCTTGCCGTCTTTCGCGGCTTTCAATTACCCACAATTTACGCTCCGACGGAGGCGCCCAGCGCGATGTCGGTCAGCCGCGATAGTCCGCGCCACATGACGGTGTTGCCAGGTGGAGGATCGTTGGCGCGGGCGAGATAGCCGCCGAGCCTTGCGATCTTGATCAGATAATGCGAGAGGGTTTTCCATCGAACTTTGGGCTTGTCGTTCACGAGGCGATCGAGCACGGCGATTTCGGTCGCGGTCAATGCGAGAGTTGGCAGCGCATCCGGAGCTGAGCGATTGAGCATCGTCATCCAGAAGACCCGCCAACTCAGGATGCAAAAGACCGAGACCAGATTGGCCAAACGCTGGGCGGTCCTGAGCTTCGATTCCTCGGCTTTGCAGCCTGATTTGAGGATCTTGTGGAACACCTCGATCTTCCATCTCAAAGCATACCATTCGAGCTTCCCGATGGCGTCCGCGGGGGAGCCAACAGGCAGATCGGTAATCAACTTCCAGTCGATCTTCTTTCTGTTCTTCGGCGTGCCGCGCTCTTGAGCATGGATCACGGTCAATGTCAGCGCGGGATAGCGTTTTTGCTTTCCGATCGGCGGCCGGACGCGGATCTTACGATACCGGATCTCGAGAACGGCTTCGTCCGGATTACCGTTGCTATCTCTGACGTCGATGCGATGCAGGCCTTTGACCGCGACCGCTTCCATCTCGTCGGCGATCGTGTGATCCCCGTCTCCGGCCAAGCGGTCGACGCAGGTCCTGATCAGGAAATGCGTTCTGACTTTCTGGGCCGCGCAGAAAAGCTCATAGATGTCGCTCTCGCGATCACCGATGTGGATGCATCGCCCTGAGTCACCGAGAAGCTCCGTGGATTGCTGGATATTTTCCAGCCACCGGACGCTTTCCTTCTTCTCGATGGGAACGCGCGTCGGATTGATCTTCTTCTTGAGCGCGGCGGTCCCTTTGAATTTCTTCCGGGTCCAGAATTTGACGGCCGCCAGCCCGAGTGGCAGCCCTTCGGTTGTCACCACAAGGCTCGAGTGCATCAGGATGCCGCAAACCGTGTGCGATCTCAGGCGCCCCGCCTTGTCCCGTCCGCTGTTTATGCTCTTGGTTATCCCGATCGCTTCCATGTTCTCTCTTTGATAGGTGAACTCGGTCGTGTCATGGAGCACGAGGACGGGACCATCGGTGGCAACCGTACGGTCACGCGTCGATTGAAAGTGACCGGCCAGAATGTCCGCCTCGCTGACCCGGTCGTTGGACAAAAAACGATAGGCCGCCTTGGTGTTGGCCCAGTCTTGGCAGACCAGCGGAATGCTTTGGCCCATGGCGCTCCCGATCCGCACCACCAGCTTGCGGAGCCGCTTGTTTAGGCGCTCGTCCGCAAAACTGCAGCCAGCAAGCTCACGATCAAACCATGCGTCGCATCCCTCGTCCATTGGCACCGCTCCCCTCGCGATTCGGTGCCAGACAATGAATCACAGCCGATTCCTGCTACGCAACAGTTTGTGCGCTCCCTCAGAGACCTTGACCAAATGTGGGTAATTGAAAGCTTTCGCGGCCGCTTACCGATTACTACCTCCCCACATCCAAAATGCAGTTGACGAAACGGTTCGACATTTTGTGGATCGCTCCAGTGAGAACGCGCTCAAGGTCGAAAAGAAATCGGGATTACAAGGCATCTGGTCATTTCGCATCGACAGGGGTAATCGCGTTTTTTTCACGCAGGGCCGCCAACGGCAAAACGGTCAATCGACTCTTCCATGTCGGCGAACATGACGACTACCGCACCGTGACGCGAAAGAAACCGCGCTGATACGCTCAAATCCCGGTGACGAATTTCGCCATGATGACGATGATGGCGACTTGCATCACGCCTTGGGCGGCGACGGCGTAGAAATAGCTTCCCATCATCCGGCCGATCTTGGCGCCGTCGGGATTGGGCTTTTGCAACTCGAAACAGACCCTGAGATTAGTCGGCAGCAGATAGAACAGGCCCTGCAGGCCCATGACGGTGTTGAGTGCCAGCGCGCCATAGACCCAGGCGATCTGCGGCCAGGGCAGCGCGGTGAAGCCCAGATCGGCGGCCAAGAACCAGCCCGCCGTGCCGGTGACGGTGGCGAGCGTCGGCATCAGAAACAGCGTGCGCGGCGTCAGCCGCAACAGCACCTGCTTCCTCACCGAGACATCGAGCATCTTGAGGATCGGGCCGAGCACGAAGCCCATGAACAGATCGATGCCGGTCCACAGCACGCCGCACATGACATGGACCCAATTGAGGAACCAGATGTCGCGGCTCGCGATCGCCGCGATCAGCACCAGCAGCGCCGCCGCGACGTACCAGAGATAATTGAAGCGTACGAGTCTCGGCGTCGTGTCGATCGGTGCCGTGATTGCCGTCATCGTGGCGCTCCCGTCATTCAGCGGCTTCTTGCGGCGCGCGCACGCGCCGCCGGGCCGCCGGCTTTTCCGCGACCGGCTCCGGACCCGCCAAGGCCTTGGTCAGGCGCTCGCGGATCCGTTGCAGCCGGCGCTCATCGTCGATTTTGTGGCCGAACAGGTCCTTCACGTAGAACACGTCCACCACCTTTTCGCCGAAGGTTGAAATCTTGGCCCGCGAAATCTGGAGATTGAGCGCGGTGATGGCGCGCGTCACTTCGTACAGCAGGCCGGGCCGGTCGCGCCCGTTCACTTCGACGAGGGTGTGGGTCGCCGAGGCCTTGTTGTCGAACAGGACGCGCGGCAGCACGGTGAAGACTCGGGTGCGGCTCGGGATGCCCACCGGCGCCGCCAGCTCGATCTGCGGCTTCAGCTTGCCGCGCAGCACGTGCATGAACATGACGGAGAGCCGCGCGAGCTTGTCGGGCCGCGCGAAGGCGCCGCCCTCGCGGTCCTGAATCCAGAAGGTGTCGAGCGCCATGCCGTTCGACATGGTCAGAATCTTGGCGTCGACGACATTGGCGCCGGCGAGCGCCAAGGCGGCCGCGAGGCGCCAAAACAGGCCGGCATGGTCGGCGGTGTAGACCACGACCTCGGTGACCGCGCGCGCCAGATCGACCCTGGTCTTGACCGCGAGCGGCGCGTCGTCGCGTTCGGCCTCGCGCATCAGCCGGGCGTGGCGCTCCTGCGCCTCGGCATCGAAGGCGAGCCAGTAATAGGGATAGGTCTTGGCGCGATAGGCCTCGAATTCCGTGTCGCTGAAATCCTTCAGGCGTTCGCGCGCCGTGGCTTGCGCGGCCGCGATCCGAGCGGCGCGGCCTTCCTCGACCATGCCGCCCGCCATCAGTTCGAGCGATTGCGTGAACAGCTTGCGCAACAGCGCCGCCTTCCAGCCGTTCCAGATCTTTGGCCCGACCGCGCGGATGTCGGCGACGGTAAGAACCAACAGCAGTTTCAGCCGCTCGGGCGATTGCACCTGCGCGACGAAGCCGCGGATCGTCTCGTCGTCGTCGAGGTCCAGCTTTTGCGCGGTGTTGCTCATGAGAAGATGCCACCGCACCAGCCACGATGTCGTCTCGGTCTCCTCCGCGCTGAAGCCCAGGCGCGGCCCGACCTTGTCCGCGACCTCGGCGCCGAGCACGGAATGATCGCCGCCGCGCCCTTTGGCGATGTCGTGCAACAGCGTCGCCAGATAAAGCACGCGGCGCGAATCGATCGTCGGCATGATCTCGGTCGCCAGCGGGACCTCGTTCTTCAATTCGCCGGTTTCGATCTTGTGCAGAATGCCGATCGCCATGAGCGAATGCTCATCGACGGTGTAGGTGTGATACATGTCGTATTGCATCTGGGCGACGACGCGGCCGAAATCGGGCACGAAACGGCCGAACACGCCGGCCTCGTTCAAGCGCCGCAAGGCTATTTCAGGGTCCTTGCGCGAGGTCAGCATCGCCAGGAACAAGCGGTTGGCCTCTGGATCGGCCCGCAACGCGCCGTCCACCAGCTTGAGCGAACGCGAAATCAGTCGCAGCGCGTGCGGGTGGATATCGAGTTCGTGTTCCTGCGCCACCTGAAATAGGCGGATGAAATTGACCCGATCGTCGCGAAAGGCGTCTTCGCTCGCGACATCGAGCCGCCCGCTATCCATGACGAAACCTTCGAGCGCGCGCTTGCGGCCCCAATTGCGCCAGGAGAAGCGCCCCGGTTTGTGCTGCTCGGATTCCAGGAGCGCGCAGAAAATCCGCGTCAGGTCGCCGACATCCTTCGCCACCAGGAAATAATGCTTCATGAAGCGCTCGACGCCGGACATGCCGGTATGGTCGGTATAGCCCATCAGCGCCGCCACCTCGCGCTGGCGGTCGAAGGTCAGGCGGTCGTCCGCGCGGCCCCCGAGGAAATGCAAGTGGCAGCGAACGGTCAGCAGGAAATCCAGCGCCCGCTCGAAACGCTTCGCTTCGCCGGGCGATAGGACGTTGTGCGCGACCAGCTTCTCGATGTCGTCGACGCGGTAAATGTATTTCGCGATCCAGAACAAGGTATGGAGATCGCGCAAGCCTCCTTTGCCTTCCTTGACATTGGGTTCGACCAGATAGCGCGAATCCCCGAGGCGCGCGTGCCGCTCGTCGCGCTCCTTGAGCTTCGCCTCGAGGAACTTGACGGCGCTGCCCTTGATGATCTCGGTCTCGAACCGGCGCTTCAATTCGAGGAACAGAACCTGTTCGCCGGTGAGATAGCGTGCTTCGAGCAGCGCCGTGCGAATCGTGACGTCGTCCTTGGCGTGCCGGATCGAATCGGCGACCGTGCGCGTCGCGTGCCCGACCTTGAGACGCAAATCCCACAGCACATAGAGCAGGTATTCGGCGACCTGCTCGGTGCGCGGGGCCGCCTTGCCGGATTGCAGGAACAACAGATCGATGTCCGAGAACGGCGCCAGTTCGCCCCGGCCATAGCCGCCCACGGCGACCAGCGTCATGCCCTCGCCCGCGGCGGGATCGGCCGGCGGATAGACCGAACTCAGCACGAATTCGTAGAGACAGCGGATGATCTGATCGGTCAAAAAGCTAAGTTCGCGCGCCGCCTCGGTGCCGCGATTGGTCTGGTCGAACCGGGCGCGCACCTCGGCGCGGCCCCGCTCCAGGGCGTCCGCTAGAATCGCGGTCACCGGGGCGCGCTGTGGCGCGCCGT
>JAATGI010000214.1 GCA_015654725.1 Rhodospirillales bacterium | reverse complement strand
GGAGCTGCGCGTGGTGGCGCCGCGCGACGGCTGGCCCAATCCGGACGCGGTCGCCTCCGCATCGGGCGCGCACGACATACTGGAAACGGCACCGCTGTTCGTCACGACGAGCGAGGCGATCGCCGACCTCAACCGCGTCTACGCCACCTCCGCGCGGCCGCGCGGCCAGGTCAAGACGGTGGTGACGCCGCGCCGCGCCGCGACCGATCTCGCGGCGTTCATCGCCGAGGGCGGCCGGGCTGGGGTGCTGTTCGGGGCGGAGCGCACCGGTCTCGAAAACGACGATATCGCGCTCGCCGACGTGGTGGTCGAAATTCCGGCGAGCCCCGCCTTTGCCTCGATCAATCTGGCGCAGGCGGTGCTGCTGGTCGGCTATGAGTGGTTCCAGTCCGGCGACAAGACCCCGGCCCAGGAACTCGTCACCGGCCACTCGAAGCCCGCGACCAAGGCCGATCTCCTGCGCTTCTTCGGCCATTTCGAGGAGGCGCTGGACGGCAGCGGCTTCCTGCGCACAGCCGACAAGCGGCCGGGCATGGTGCGTAATCTCAGGAATCTGTTTCAGCGTGCGGAATGCACCGAACAGGAACTGCGCACGCTCCACGGCGTCATCACCGCCTTCATGGGCGCGCGGGCGAAGCAAAAGGCCTCGGATTGACAATGAAGGCTCGGCGGCTATAGTCGCCGGCCATTCCCGAGAAAGTGGGCAGCAATGCCCCGTCCCCCTGACGGGTGCGAACTATCGGGACAAACAATAACATCTGAAACCGAGAGACCATGAGCAAGCGTGAAGGTTCGAAATACAAGATAAACCGGCGCCTCGGCGTCAATCTCTGGGGCCGCAGCAAAAGCCCCATCAACAAGCGCGAATACGGTCCCGGCCAGCACGGCCAGCGGCGCAAGAAGCCCTCGGACTTCGGCACGCAGTTGATGGCCAAGCAAAAGCTCAAGGGCTATTACGGCAACATCGGCGAACGCCAATTCCGCCGGCTCTATGAAGAGGCGATGCGGCGGCGCGGCGACAACGACGAAAATCTGGTCGAATTGCTGGAACGCCGGTTGGAGACCGTGATTTATCGGCTGAAATTCGCGCCGACGCCGTTCGCGGCCCGTCAGATCGTCAATCACGGCCATGTCCGCGTCAACGGCAAGCGCATCAATATCGGTTCCTATCAACTCAAGGATGGCGACCAGATCGAGCTCAAGGACAAGGCCAAGCAAATGGCGCTGGTGCTTGAGGCGACGAAATCCGGCGAGCGCGACGTGCCCGACTATCTCCAGGTCGATCACGATGCGATGAAGGGCCAGTTCGTGCGCGCCCCCAAGCTCGCCGACGTGCCCTACCCGGTGAAGATGGAGCCGAAGCTGGTGATCGAGTTCTATTCGCGCTGAGCCGCGCCGCCGAGCGCCACGGGAAGCCGCCCGTTCCGGGCGGCTTTTTGTTTGCTATGCTCCCGATCGACCGTAACGAAGGGGTCGGCGTCGCATGATGTGGACGATCGGAATCGTCTTTCTGCTGATTCTGTTGAATGGATTTTTCGCCATGGCGGAGATGGCGATCATCTCGGCGCGCAAGGCGCGGCTGCAACAAGCGGCGGAGAGCGGCCGTGCCGGCGCGCGCGTGGCGCTCGATCTCAAGCAGGATGCCGGGCGCTTTCTCTCGACGGTGCAAATCGGCGTCACCGCCATTGGCGTGCTGGCGAGCGTGTTGGGCGGCGCCACCCTCGCCGACGCGCTCGATCATTGGCTCTTGGACGAAGGCGGCTGGGCCGCGCGCTACGCCACCACGATCAGCTATGTCGTGGTGGTGGTGCTGATTTCCTATTTCACGCTGATATTGGGCGAGCTGGTGCCGAAGCGCATCGCCTTGAGCCGGCCCGAGGCGATCGCAAGCTCGATGTCGCGGCTTTTGAGCCTGCTCTCGCGGCTGGCGCGGCCGGTCGAGTGGTTCCTGGTCAAGTCGAGCAACCTGGTGTTGCGGCTGTTGCCGATCCGCCCGGTCGAGCCGGCGCCGGTCACCGACGAGGAAATCACCATCATGATGCGCGAGGGCATCGCCGCCGGCGATTTCGAGCGCACCGAGACCGCGATCGTGCAGATGGCGCTGCGGCTCGACAATCGCGCGGTGGGCGGGATGATGACGCCGCGCACCCAGATCGAATGGCTCGATCTCGGCGACCCGGCCGACAAAAACCGCCGCAAGATCATGGCCGGCGATTATTCGCGCTTTCCCGTGGTCGAGGGCGATCCACCGCAAGTGCTGGGCATCGTCGAGGTGACGAAGCTCCTGTCCGCCGCGCTGGCCGGCCAGCCCTTCGATCTGCGCGCCGCCTTGCGCCCGCCCGCCTATCTGCCGTCGAGCGTCACGGCGCTGCGCGCGCTCGAAATCTTCAAGGCCTCCGGCGAGCCGATGGCGCTGGTGGTCGATGAATTCGGCGAGCTCGAGGGGCTGGTGACACTGCACGATGTTCTGACGGCGTTGGTGGGCGACATCGCTTCGTCCGAGGGCCCGGCCGGCGCGTCGCTGGTGCGGCGCGAGGACGGCTCCTGGCTGGTGGACGGCATGATGCCGATCGACGCGGTCAAGGACGCGATCGGGCTCGCGATCGTGCCGGGCGAGGGCAGGGGCGATTTCCACACCCTCGGCGGCTTCGTCATGGCGCGGCTCCATCGCATCCCACGCGTCGGCGACAAGACCGGCGTCTCGGGCTATCGCTTTCAGGTCGTCGAGATGGACGGCCGCCGCGTCGATCGCGTGCTCGTCATCCCGCCGAAACGCGCGGCGAAGCGCGCCTGACCGCTATTTCAGCCGGTCCGCGGCCTTGTCGAGCGCGGCGCGGGCGCAGGCTTCGTCCTTTTCGCCGCCGGGCGCGCCGCTGACGCCGAGCGCGCCGAGCACCTCGTCGCCAAGCTTGATGACGACCGCGCCTTGCGCCAACACGAATTGCGGCATCCTGGTAAAGAGATTGGGGATCGGCGTGCTCTCGAAGCGCTTGGCGAACGCGCCGCTGTCCATCTTGGTCGTGACGCTGGTGAAGGCTTTGTATTGCGCGCCGTCGAGCGTGTGCGGGCCGGCATTGTCGCCGCGCAGCACCGCTTGGCGCAACCCGTCCGCATCCACCACGGTGGCGGTGACGAAATAGCCGTTGGCGGCGCACGCCGCGACCGCGTCGCCCACCAGTTGATTCGCGACCGCGGCCGAGATGCGGTGCGTGGGGATGAGACCCTGCGCCGATGCCGTATGATTAAAGCCGCAAGCGACGAGCGCGCAGGCGGCGGCCAAGGCGTGGCGGCGTAACGATGCTTCCATTTTTCCCTCCCTGAGTATCGATGCCGCCACGCTACCGCCGCCGGTCGCCGCAGGCGAGTAGGATTGCGCAGGCCGCTAGCCGGCCCCCGGATATGGCGGTCCGGCGTACCGAACATTGAGCGAGGTCGAGATAGCGTCGGCGCCCCGAAAGGCCGCGGCCCCCCGGGGTCACGCGCGCCCGGAATTCAAACCGAGATATTACGGACTTTTGGTAACACTGAAATGGCCGTCCTTGCACAGAAACCACCGGTCCGGGGCGTAGACGATGCCGGTCTTGCCTCCCTTTACTTCTTCCCGATGGAATGTCGCGCCGTTCGCGACGTTGATGTCCGTCGTTTCCCCGCTCCCCCGAAGATGCTGGTGGAAGGTACAGCTGCCGTCGCTATTGGCGGTGACATCGGGCGGCTTTTCGGGCGCCTGGGCCCGCGCCGATAACGGCAAAAGCACCGCGGCAGAAAGCATCGCGGCTGCGGCGAACCGCCCCGCCGGCAACGGCAGCAAACGCAGGCCCAAAACCTTTGCCATTTCCTCCCCCTCGGCGGTGAGGCGTAAAAGCTTACGCCCGCGTGGCGATGCCCTTTTCCTTGAGCAGGTCCCGCAGCTCGCCGGCTTCGTACATCTCACGGATGATGTCGCAGCCGCCGACGAATTCGCCCTTCACATAGAGCTGTGGGATCGTCGGCCAGTTGGAGAATTCCTTGATGCCCTG
>JAATGI010000036.1 GCA_015654725.1 Rhodospirillales bacterium | reverse complement strand
GATGGACAGGATCGCGCCGTGGAACTCTTCGAGTTCCTTTAGGACGGGCGTGAGCCGCTCCTCGAAATCGCCGCGATAGCGCGTCCCGGCCAGCAGCGTACCCATGTCGAGCGCGAACACTGTCGCAGTCTCCAGCACTTCGGGAACTTCACTGTTGACGATGCGCCGCGCCAGGCCTTCCGCGATCGCGGTCTTGCCGACGCCCGGATCGCCGACATAAAGCGGGTTGTTCTTCTGCCGCCGGCACAGGATCTGGATGGTGCGGTCGACCTCCATCTCGCGGCCGATCAGCGGATCGATCTTACCGTTCTTGGCCTTCTTGTTGAGGTTGACGCAATAGGCATCGAGCGCGTCATGGCCGCCGCGTTTCCCCGGCTTCTCGCCCGGCGCGCGCTCATCCTCGTCGGCGCCTTGAACCCGGCGCGACTCGGAGCGGCCCGGCGCCTTGGCGATGCCGTGGGAAATGTAATTGACCGCGTCGAACCGGGTCATGTCCTGCTCTTGCAGGAAATAGATGGCGTGGCTTTCGCGCTCGGCGAACATCGCCACCAGCACGTTGGCGCCAGTCACTTCCTCGCGGCCCGAGGACTGAACATGGATCGCGGCGCGTTGCAATACGCGCTGGAAACTCGCGGTCGGCTTGGCGTCCTCGGCATGGTTCGAGACCAGATTGCCGAGCTCGGTATCGACATAGCCGATCAGATCGCGGCGCAGCTTCTCGATATCGACGGTACAGGCGCGCAACACGGCCACCGCATCCTGGTCCTCGGTCAGCGCCAGCAACAGGTGCTCCAGGGTGGCGTATTCGTGTTTGCGCTCGTTGGCGTAGGCGAGCGCCCGATGCAGCGTTTTCTCGAGATTGCGCGATAACATGGCGGCTCAATCCTTCAGCTGAAACGACCGATCATAGCAGACCAATGCTTCCGTAACCCTTAACGCATTAATCCTTTTCCAAGGTGCATTGTAGCGGATGTTGGTGCTGGCGGGCGAAATCCATCACCTGCGTCACTTTGTTCTCCGCCACCTCATAGGTATAGACGCCGCAAATGCCCACGCCGCGGCGATGAACATGAAGCATGATCCGGGTCGCCTCTTCGCGGCTCTTGCTGAAGAATCGCTCGAGGATGTGGACGACGAACTCCATCGGCGTGTAGTCGTCGTTGAGCATCAGGACCTTGTACATCGACGGCTTCTTGGTCTTGGGCTTGGCCCTGACGACCACGCCGGTGGCCGGTCCGTCGCCACCGCGTCTCTCGATGTCGCTCATTTCCGCCTAAACCACGTCAATCGTGAAACACCATCGCGGATTCCTCCCTTAATATTAGGTGCAGCGCGCCATCAGGCAAAGAGCGAAATCGCTAAGGCGACCTTCGCCGGGCGCAACGGCGCGGTTCGCGATCTTTGCCGGCGCGAGACACGCGCGAACCGGCCGGCTCGTCCCCGGCGACGCGCCAAGCACGGCCGCCGCGTTTCGCGAGCGACCAGCTTAAAAATCGTTATTTTCGCGCCAAAGGTTAAAAATCGCGCTGGACAAGGAGTCCGACGATTCATAGGGTGTTAGCCGCCAATTTTGACAACTTAAGATAAACGGTAAGGCAAAATGATGGCGAAACGCCGACAGGGCCAAAAAAAGGGTTTGTTTTGGGGAATCGCGGTCGCCGTCTTGGCCGCATTATTCACCGCCGTCTTGACCGGCCCGGCCAGCGCCGCCAAGCCGGAAACCTGGATCGTGATCGACGCCGCGAACGGCCAGGTGTTGAGCGAGAACAATGCCGACGCGCGCAACTATCCCGCCTCCCTCACCAAGATCATGACGCTGTATCTCGCCTTCGAAGCGCTCGAAACCGGCGTCATCGATTTCGATCAGGAATTCCGGGTCAGCCGTCACGCCGCCAGCCGCGCGCCGTCCAAACTCGGGCTGAGGCCCGGCCAGATGATCTCCGTGCGCGACCTGGTCCTCGCGATGATCACCAAGTCGGCGAACGATGCAGCGGTCGCGATGGCCGAGGGCCTCGCGGGCAGCGAGCAGGCCTTCGCCGAACGCATGAACCAGAAAGCGCAAGCCTTGGGCATGGCCGACACGCATTTCCGCAACGCCTCCGGCCTCGCCATCGCCGATCAATATACGACCGCGCGCGACTTCGCCAACTTGTCGCGGGCGCTCTATCGCGACTTTCCCAAGGAATATGCCTTCTTCGGCACCGAAAGCTTCACTTTCAAAGGCAGGACCTTCGAAACTCACAACCATCTCATGGAAGAGTTTCAAGGCATGGACGGCATCAAGACCGGCTTCATCAACGCTTCGGGGTTCAATCTCGTCGCTTCGGCGGTGCGCGATAACCGGCGCTTGATCGGGGTCGTGCTGGGCGGGCGCAGCGCCGAAAGCCGCGACAGCGACATGGCCGAACTCCTTGACGACGCCTTCAGCAACCGGCCGACCCCGGTCCCCGAGATCGTCGCGACCAATGTACGATCCGCCCATCACAGCTTCGGTCAACGCCTCGCCCGCGCGCTCACCCCGATCGCGAGCTCGGAAGCGGCAACGCCGAAGCGAAGCGAAGCGAGGCACCATCGCGTTCACGGCGGCCGGTACGCCACGCCTGGCAATCTCCGCCAGCACGGCCGGCATTCAATGGCGGTCAAGGCGTCGGCGCATCATGGTCATGGCCACAGTCATTCCAGCCACGTCCATGGCACGAAGCGTGAGCCGTTATTCGCGGCGGTCGCTCACGCCCACCATGGACATGGCAAGCTCCTGACTAAAGCCGCGGCGGTGTCTCATCACCAAGCATGCCAAGCCGGACACCACCGCTGCGCGCCTCATCACCATCGCGCGGAAAACACCGCGGCCAACGACGCCGGCGCGCCGCGCGCCCGCGGTTGACGCCGAGCTACGGTTCGGGAAACGCGACGCCGCTTGCCTTGAGCTGCGCCGCGAGTTGCGCGGTCAGACGTTGTAATCCGGCCCGGTCCGCGGCTTCCGCGCGCGCCACCAGCACCGCCTGGGTATTGGAGGCGCGCAACAACCACCATCCCTCCGGCGTTTTGACTCGGACGCCGTCGATTTCCGACACAGTGGCGCCGTCGCGGCGCAGCCGGTCCTTTACTTCCTCGATGACGGCGAATTTGCGCTGATCGGCACAGGGAATCCGTATTTCCGGCGTGTTGACGACCGCCGGCAGCCGCTTGCGGATCGTGGCAAGGCTGTCGCCCGCGCCTGACAGCACGCCCAAGAGCCGCACGGCGGCATAGAGCGCATCGTCGAAACCGTAATAGCGGTCGGCGAAGAAGATATGGCCGCTCATCTCGCCCGCCAGCGGCGCGCCGGTCTCCGCCATCTTGGCCTTGATAAGGGAATGGCCGGTGCGCCACATCAGCGGCGTTCCGCCCATGCGCGCGATTTCGTCGAACAGGACCTGGCTCGCCTTGACGTCGGCGATGATTTGCGCGCCGGGCCGCTCCGCGATCACCTCCCGCGCCAGCACGACGAGGAGTTGATCGCCCCACAGAATCTGGCCCTCGTTATCGACCACGCCGATGCGGTCGCCGTCGCCGTCGAAGGCGATGCCGAGATCGAGCTTGCCGCGCGCCACCGCGTCCTGAAGCTGGACCAGATTTTTCGGCTCGGTCGGATCGGGATGATGCGCCGGGAAATTGCCGTCGATGGTCGCGTTCAGCAAGACATGCTCGCCCGGGAGCTTGGCCACGAGCCGCTGCAACACCTCGCCGGTGGCGCCGTTGCCCGCGTCCCACGCGACGCGAAGCGGACGGCCGCCGCGAAAATCGGCCAGCAGCCGGGCAAGATATGCCTCCTTGACCGGGCGCTGCTCGACTTGACCGAGGCCGCGCGGAAAGCTTGCCCCGGCGGCGATCGCGCCGAGCCGCTTGATGTCGTCGCCGAACAGCGACCGCCGGCCGAGCATGAGCTTGAAGCCGTTATGATTGGCCGGATTGTGCGAGCCCGTCACCATCAGGGCGCCATCGACGCCCAAGGTATGGCCGGCGAAGTACAGCATCGGCGTCGGGCCAAGGCCGATGCGTTTGACGTCGATGCCGCTCGCGACCAAGCCTTCGATCAGGGCGGCCTCGAGCGCGGGCGAGCTAAGCCGGCCGTCGCGCCCAACCGCGACCGAGCGCCCGCCATGCTCGGTCAGTATCGTGGCGTAGGCGCGGCCAAGCGCCTCGGCATCGGCCTCGCGCAAGGTTTCGCCGACGATGCCGCGTATGTCGTATTCGCGCAGGATCGTCGGGTCGAAACGATGGCCGATCGCCGAACCGCCTTCGCTCATTTGCTCGCCTCGATCGCCGTCAGCAAAATCGGCGCAACACCTGGCGCATCGAGTCGGCCATGTCAGGGCGGTTGAGCGCAACCGCGATATTGGCTTCGAGCCAACCGCCTTTCTCGCCGCAATCGTAGCGCCGGCCCTCAAAACGCAGGCCGTGAAACGGCTTGCCGCCACTGATGAGCGAAACCAGCGCGTCGGTCAGTTGGATTTCGTTGCCCTTGCCATAGCCGAGATGTTCGAGGATATCGAAGACTTCGGGTTGCAGGATATAACGGCCGACGATGCACAAATTGGAGGGTGCGAGCGCGGGATCGGGTTTCTCCACCAGGCCCTTGACCTTGACCAGCTTGCCGTCGTCGGCGCCGATATCCAAGACGCCGTAGCGCCTGGTATGCTCGCGCGGCACTTCCATGACCGCGACGATGTTGCCGCCGGTCTTGGCCTGCGCCTGCACCATTTGTTTCAGGCACGGCTCCTGGGCGAGGATGAAATCGTCGGCCAGGAGAATGGCGAACGGCTCGTCGCCGACCAGATCGCGCGCGCACCACACCGCGTGCCCGAGTCCTTTCGGCGCCGGCTGCCTCGTGTAGGCGATCTGGCCGGGCTTCGGAACCCAGCCATTGACCATGTTGATCTGGCCGTTCTTGCCGCTTTCCTTGAGCTTGTTCTCGACATCATGAGCGAGGTCGAAATGATCCTCGATCGCGGTCTTGGACCGGCCGGTCACGAAAATGAAATGATCGAAGCCAGCGGCGATCGCTTCCTCGACCGCGTATTGGATCAAGGGCTTGTCGACGATCGGCAGCATTTCCTTCGGAATCGCCTTGGTCGCGGGCAAGAAACGCGTGCCCATGCCCGCGACGGGAAACACCGCCTTGCGAATCGTGGTTTTCATGTCCCTCCAAATCGCGTCGGCCGCCGAGGAAAAGGTCGCGCTCGGTGAAACGATAACGGTATCGGCACCCGATTTGTTCCCGCACTGCACAATCGGGGTCTCGGCCAAATTGGCCCGGTCGTCCGGCATCGAATGTCCTTGGATAAAATTTTCGGCAATTTATAGCCAGGCATTCGTTACCAATTGATTGACGGAACCGCGCGCGGCCGCCCCTGTCGGCGGCGCCGCTCTCAGGCTAGCATGGCGCCGACGACCGAGGGAGCGACCATGAGCGCCAGCGATACCG
>JAATGI010000478.1 GCA_015654725.1 Rhodospirillales bacterium | reverse complement strand
GGCAGGCCATAGCCGCGATAGCCCATCGCGATCTTGGCGACGAGACGGAGATGCGACGTCACCAGCCGCTGCGCAGCCTCGGGGTCGGCATGCTCGCGCCAGCGTTTCGCCAGCATGTATTCCTCTTCCTGCGCCAGCATCGGGAATTTGCGGATCTCGCGCAGGTAACGGGCAAGTCCACCCTCGATCGACGGCGTCGGCAGGGCGGGGACGGTGGCCATGAGGGCAATTCTCCTCGGTAATGGTCGTGAAGAATCTAGGCTACCCGACCGATCAAGTCCAATTCACACCGCCGCGAGGTGGCGCAGCAACTCTTGCAGATCGTCCGGGAGGGCGCTGGTAAAACGCAGGGGCCGTCCGTCCGCCAGATGGGCGAAGCCCAGAAGGAAGGCGTGCAAGGCCTGGCGCGGAAAGCGCGCGACGAAGCCGGCGGTGTCGGGCGGCATCGCCGAAAGCGCCGCCTGCCGGCTGCGGCCATAGGTCGGATCGCCGATCAGCGGATGCCCCGAGCTGCTCAAATGCACCCGGATCTGATGCGTGCGGCCGGTGGCGAGGCGGCATTCGAGCCGGGCCGCGACGGTGCCGAAGCTCGCGACCCGCCGGAACCGGGTGATCGCCGGCTTGCCGCCCGCCACCAGCGCCATCTTCTTGCGGTCGCGCGGGCTGCGCCCGATCGCGCCTTCGATCTCGCCCGCGGCCGGCGGCACGCCCCAAACGATGGCGGTATAGGCACGCTCGATCCGGCGCGCGGCGAAATCCTCCGAGAGCTTGCGATGCGCCAGATCGGTCTTGGCGACGACCATCAGGCCGCTGGTATCCTTGTCGAGGCGATGGACGATGCCGGGCCGCTTGACGCCGCCGATCCCGCGCAGGCCTTCGCCGCAATGCGCGATCAGGGCGTTGACCAGCGTGTGGTCGGGATTGCCCGGCGCCGGATGCACCACCAGGCCGGCGGGCTTGTCGACCACCAGGAGATCGTCGTCCTCATAGGGAATGATCAGCGCCATCGGCTGCGCCGCGGGCCGGTCGGCCGCCGGCTCGGGCAGCGTGAGGGCATAACCTTGGCCAGGCCTGACCTTGGCGGCCGGATCGATGACCGCGATGCCGTCCAGCACGACCGCGCCGGCCTCGATGAGACGCTTCGACTGGGTCCGCGACAGGGTAGAGACGCGCGCCAGCCAGCGGTCGAGCCGCTCGCCTTGATCCGTCTCGCCGACCGTGAAATTGTGCCGCTCGCTCATTGCCGCCATGCCCCGCGCCAGACTGTCCGGAACCATGAAGTCACTCAAGCTCCTCGTCATCGTCATGGGCGTGATGCTGGTCGCCGGGGTCGCGGCGTTGGCCGTCGCGATCGCCTACCGCGCCGGACATGGCGCCAAGCCGGCGCCGATGCCGGCCTGCGATGCCGCCTCGTCATCGCTCGGCTGCGGGCCTGTCGCGGCGGACCTCGCGCGACATGTGCTCGATCTGCCGCCCGGCGCCAAGCTGCTCGCGGCGCAGAGCGACGGCGAACGGGTGATGCTCCGGCTCGGTCTTGCCGATGGCGGTGAAGAGCTGGAGCTGATCGATTGGAAGACCGGCGCCCGTCTCGCCACCATCGAGCTGCGTGCCGGCGCCGCGAAGCCGTAGTGCCGAATCGCCGCGCCGAATTCCGGCGCGGCGCCGATCGAGGCGCTCGCGCATCGCCGAATTCGCTGCGTCGATCCAGTGTCGGCGCCAAAGCGAGTTGTCGGCGCAACAGCGGCGAAAAAAATCGTCAATAGTGTGAATTTTTTCTTGCATCGCGGACGCAATGGATTATTTATCGCGCCCGCGACGCACTCGCACGTGCCTATGGCCCTCAGTGGTTATGCAACGACGTAACGCGTCCTTTTTGGCAGAACCGGTCTTCGTGGGCCGGTCCCGAGAGGGAGGTCGATATGGTTGCTTTCCTGCACAGGGCCACCCAGCCCTGCCCTGACGCCCCAACAAGTTCCTGGCTCAACCAGGGCGACCGCGATTGCGGTCGCCGTATCCTCGTCCAGTCCTGAATTGAACGACGTTCAGGGCATTTCCGGCAGCGGGCGCGTTAGCCCCGCGGATGGAACCGGCGCGCCCGCTGTCGAAGCGGAGCGACGAGACGCAACGATCCCGATCAAGACCATGCCGCCGGCGGCCGAGGCTCCGGTCGCGCGACCGCGCCGCAAGCGCCTCGCGCGCGTCAAGGGTGGGGTCACGGAAAAGATGGCGCGCTTCCTGGCGGAGCAACGGCCCGCCACCCCCAACCTGGTCGTCGATCTCGACGTCGTCGGCGACGCCTATCGCTTGCTGCGGCATTACCTGCCGCTGGCGCGCGTTTTCTATGCCGTGAAGGCGAATCCCGCGCGCGAGATCGTCACGACGCTGCGCGACCAGGGTTCGAGCTTCGACGTGGCCAGCCGCGGCGAGATCGATCTCTGCCTCGATCTGTCGATCGCGTCCGACCGAATCTCCTTCGGCAACACCATCAAGAAGGAGCGCGATATCGGCTATGCCTTCGAGCGCGGCGTAAGGCTGTTCGCGTTCGACAGCGCGGCCGAGTTGGAGAAGCTCGCCCGCCAGGCGCCAGGCGCGCGCGTGTTCTGCCGCATCCTGGTCGAGGGCGACGGCGCCGAATGGCCGCTGTCGCGCAAGTTCGGCTGCTCGCCCGAGATGGCGGTGGAGCT
>JAATGI010000433.1 GCA_015654725.1 Rhodospirillales bacterium | reverse complement strand
GCTGGCCGCTCCGCGTCATCGTCCACAAAGACCTGGTGCTGCGGCCCTATCGGGGACAGAGCTGAGGGAGGCGGCAATGGCCGAACTGAAGCTTGCCAAGCTCCCCGACCGCACGCCGGTCAAGATCGGCACCACCGTAAGTCCGGAACTCAATCGCGCGCTTCACCTCTATGCCGATCTCTATAGCGCAACCTACGGCGAGGCCGAGACTGTGCCCGAACTCATCCCCTACATCCTGGCGAGATTCCTCGACAACGACCGCGGCTTCGCCAAGGCGCGGAAAGAGAGGGCGGCGGCTGACGAAGTCCCGGCCGAAACAGATTCGACCAAGCGCCCGGGAAAGAAACAGCGTGCTGGCGCCACCGAATCCACGCCAACCGGAAGCTGAGAAAGGAGACGTCCATGTCCGTCATCGGTACTTTCGCGCCCGCCAAGGATGGTGGCTGGATTGGGACTATCCGCACCCTCACCATCGAGGTGAAGGCGCGCTTCGTCCCCAACGACAATCAAGGCAGCGAACGCGCGCCGGCGTTCCGGATATTTGCGGGGCGGTCCGAGATCGGCGCCGCCTGGCGCGAACATAGTTCCGGCGAAAACGGTCGCGACTATATCAGTGTCCGCCTCGACGATCCGTTATTGCCTGAGCCGATCACCGCGGCGATGTTTGAAAATATGGCAGGGAAAGAGGCGCAGCTCGTGTGGACGAGGCGGGTTGGAGGGCGGCAAAGCCGGTCAGAACCAAAATATCCAGCCTAGCAACCCAATGATCGCCCAACCCAATAATTCCGCCGAGCGTATCGAACAGGCGAATGAGGTAAGTTCCCACGACGTGTCCCGCTGTCTGAGGTCCATAAATCGCTACCACGGATTTCTTTAGGAGGAGGATCGCGAGGAGGAGGATCGCGCCAAATGTTCCGAAAATTGGTTCCAGGCGCGGACCGTTTATAAAATGTGGAGGTGCGGGCCGCACTTAGGCCTTCAGCTATGTTGTATTGCTCGACGGATCGCCTCCGTCGTCGTGGCGCAGCTATGAACCTCCCCAAAGGGCATCCTTCCATCCCCCCAAAAACAATGCACCGTCAAATCTTGGGATCAAACCGTTGGGCCGCGAGATCGATCGGCAGTCGGGAACCGCCGACCGGTACGTTCTTCGCGTCATCGTGCCAGCGGACCTAATTCAGCCGAACATATTCGTATCCGACCGGCAGTTCGTTAACGCCGCGATCAGGCGGCGCAATCCAGGCGGCCATCTTGCCCGGCTCCGTGACGCGCACCATCAAGTTCCTGACGAAAGCGCGATCGTCCTCCATCGGCAGCCAATCTGCAAGTTCGGCTCGCCACGCCTCGCGCGGAAGAATGGTCCCCGACGGATCGACCGGCTGGCCGGCCCAGAGGCCAGTAGAACGACGGAAGCGCGGGCTCGGCAACCGGAGCTCGTTTTTGAACCCAGCGGCGGCGATGAAGCGATTCCACCGTTGCACGCCCACCGCGCATTCCTTGACATAGGCGTTGCGCACGACCTCGTTCATGGCATTGCGCAACGGCACTGCCTCCGTCGTGATGCCGCCTTTGCCATCAGGCACCTCGATCGTCATTGCGCCGTCGCGGCAGACATGGTCGGCGAAGCTGGCCTCGTCGGGCCGGCCCTTGATGCCAGCGGCGAAATAGCTCGCGGCGTTCGACGAGATTTCGGCGCCGAAGAGATCGAGCGAAGAGGAAAACCAGAAATTGAGATAGCGTTGAATCGTCGGTAGATCGATGGCGCCGGCGAGGCGCACGGTTGCCGGATCGTCACCGACTTCTTTCATCACCTCGAGCGTGCGGCGGATGATGCGGGCAACACCGCTGTCGCCGACGAACATGTGATGGCCTTCCTCGGTCAGCATGAAGCGCGTGGTGCGCGCCAGCGGATCGAAGCCGCTTTCGGCGAAGCTCTTCAACTGAAACTTGCCGTCACGGTCCGTGAAATAGGTGAACATGAAGAAGCTGAGCCAATCCGAGATCGGCTCGTTGAAGGTGGTGAGGATGCGCGGCTTATCGGAATCGCCCGAATGGCGTTCGAGCAAGGCCTCTGCTTCCTCGCGCCCATCGCGGCCGAAATAGGCGTGCAGCAGATAGACCATCGCCCAGAGATGACGCCCCTCCTCGACATTGATCTGGAACAGGCTGCGCAGATCGTAGAGCGACGGCGCGGTGTGGCCGAGCAGGCGCTGCTGC
>JAATGI010000454.1 GCA_015654725.1 Rhodospirillales bacterium | reverse complement strand
GTCCTGCACGAGCTTCTGCGAGCCGAAGCCGATGGCGATGCCGACGATCCCGGCTCCGGCCAGGAGCGGCGCGATGTTGACGCCGACCTGCGAGAGAATGATGAAGGCGGCGACGGTCACGATCGCGATCAGCATGGCGGTGCGAAACAGGGGAAACACCGTGCGCAATCGGGCGCTGACCTGGGCTCGACCCGCGCGCGCGGCCATGGCGCGCTCGAGCCCGGCGCTGAACAATTCCCAGGCCAGGATCGCGGCGGCGATCACGATCACGATCGAGGCGAGACTGCCGAGCGCGTCGCGGACCCATGCTCTCGCGAGCCAGTCGAACACCGCGACGCCCCAGGCCTGCAACAGCACCGCGACGGCTAGCGCATAGACGATGAGCGACAGCACCACGATCAGCGTCGGCAGATATTTGTTGGTGCGTCCCTCGAGGCCGGGGAAGCGCGCCCTGGTCTCGGCGCTCAGCTTGAAGCCCGCATGGCTCAGCCGCCGGACGAAGCGCACAGCAAGGCCCGACGCCAGCAACACCGCGATGGTGATCAGGGTGGCGCGCAGCACCACGGCGAAGCCGCCTTCGATATTGATGGCGAAGGTGCCGAAACTGCCGAGGATGTAGACGATGGCGAGGATGTGCCACGTATCGGCGAGCGCGGCGCGCAGCAGCCTGACCGTGCCGAAATTCTCGCCGTCCGCCGGCGCCGGAGCGCCGCGCAGGAACCGGGCGACCGCCACGCGGTTCTGCAGCACGAACACGATGGCGAGTCCGCCCAAGATCAGGGTGGTGGCGCGCAGCACCAAGGTATAAATCGAGCCCGGCACGCCGAGCCACCAGCCGCATTGCGCCACGGCATTGCCGTAAATCGCCCAGAACACAAAGCGCCGCGCCCAGATATAGAGATAGGCGCGGGTCTCGGCGCCGAAGTGGATGAAGGGCGGCGCGTTCGGCGCGATCAACAGCAAACGCAAAACAGCGACGATAAGCTGCGCGTACAGGATCGCCTCGATGACGGTGCCGGCGACCGGCTGCGCCGGACCGCCCTGTCGCAAGACGCCCAGAACCAAGGTCGCGGCAGCGACGAAGACCAGGATCGGCAGGAGCTCGATGGCGGTTCGTGCCGCGAACCGCACGGTCTTGGCGGCGAAACTGCCGCCCGCTTGCGCGGCGGCAAGGCGCGCCCGCGCGCCGCGCAACCCGAGCATCGCGGCGAGCGCGGCGAGTGCCGCGGCAAGGAACACGGCGCCCAAGGCCGGGATGGTCTCGAGCCATTGCGCGCGCAGTTCGGGCGTGTCGGCTTGTCTCTCGGCCCAATGAGCGAGGTGCGGCGCCGCGCGGGCCAAGGCGGCGGTGTCGAGAATCTCGCCGCTGATGGCGCTGAAGTGACGGGCGATGTGCTCGACGATGCCGGCGAAATTGGGTTGCCGCGGCGGCGGGGTTTGGCTCCCGTTCTGGGCCGCGATCAGGGCGTTCAGCTGGTCGATCAGTTGCGCGCGCGCCGTGTCGTCCTTGAGCGTGGCGACGAGCTTCTGCACATCCTCGGCCGAGACCGGCTGGCTCGTTGCGGCGGGCGCCTGGCTTTGCGCCGGCGCCGGCATGGGCGCGAGCGCAAAAAGCACGACAAGGGCGGGCGCCGCCCAGCGCCGAAGGTGGCGGAGCGAAGGCATACCGCCGGACATAGCGAACTGACGGTTCCGCCGCAAGGTCGCGTGGGTCAAATCCTGGCCAACGCCTTGACCGCGGCGCCAAGCAAGCCGACGCCGGAAAGCGTCAGAATCCCGCCTGAAATGCGGTTGAGCGCGACCAGCGGAAAGCTGCCGGCGAGGCGGTGAATCCAGGACAGGCCGAAGCTCAAGCCCAGCCACCACAGCGACGAGCCGCCGAACACGCCCGCCACCAGCGCGGCGACGGAGAAAATCCCCGCGCTTTCCGCGACCCCGACCTTGGCGAAGATCGCGGCGAAGGCGAGGATGGTGATGGGATTGGTGATGGTGAGGGCGAAGGTCGAGGCATAAGCCTTGACGTGGCGCTCGCCCGACAGCGGCACGGTCTCGCGCTCGGTAGGCGGCACGAACAGCGCGCGCAGGCCGTAGGCGACCAGAAGCACGCCGCCCGCGGCGCCGAACCAATCCTGATAGGATAGAAGAAAATCGCGCAGGAAGGTCAGACCGGCGCCGGCGATAATCCCGAAAATCGTGTCGGCGGTGGCGGCCCCCATGCCCGAGACGAAGCCATAGCTCGGGCCTTCGAAAATGGTACGCCGGACACAGAGTATGCCAACGGGCCCGACCGGCAGCGCGATGACCATGCCGACGGCGACGCCTTTCAACAGCGCGACGATCAGAAGGGTAGCCGGCCCAAACGGCATGACGGCAGTGTCGGGGATGCCGATGCCTCGCGCAACCTGGAAGTGGCTTCCGCACGGCCTCGGCGCCACCGCGCCGTTTGTGTTAGGCTTCGAGATAAATGGCGGAAAGACAAAGCGATCAACGCAAGCTCGCGGCGATTCTGGCGGCCGATGTCGTCGGCTATAGCCGGCTCGTCGGCATGGACGAGGAGGGCACGGTGGCTCGGCTCGGCGCGGTGCGCGCCGAGATCGTCGATCCCGCGATGGCCGCCAATCGCGGCCGCATCGTGAAGACGACCGGCGACGGCATGCTGGTGGAATTTGCGAGTGCCGTCGATGCGGTGACCTGCGCGATGGACGTGCAGGGCAAAATGGCCGAGCGCAATGGCGGCTCCGTGCAAAAGATTACGTTCCGGATCGGCATCAATGTCCGCGACATCATTATCGATGGCGGTGACATCCTTGGTGACGGCCTCAATGTTGCCGCCCACGTCCACATCGAATGCGATAC
>JAATGI010000132.1 GCA_015654725.1 Rhodospirillales bacterium | reverse complement strand
TTCGTCGCCGGCAACGACCATTTCTTCCTCAATATCTCGATGGCCGCGTGCAAAACGATGATGGACGCCGCCCGGGACGTGCCGGGGAGCAGCCTTATCACCGCGATGGCGCGCAACGGCGTCGAGTTCGGCATCCAACTCAGCGGCACCGGCGAGCGCTGGTTCACCGCGCCGGCGCCGCTGGTCGAAGGGCTTTATTTCGCCGGCTATTCGATCGCGGATGCAGCACCCGATCTCGGCGACAGCGCCATCACCGAGACCTGCGGGCTCGGCGGCTTCGCCATGGCGGCGGCGCCCGCGATCGTGAAATTCGTCGGCGGCACGGCCGATGACGCGCGCGCCAACAGCGAGCGCATGTCGTATATCGCGCTCGGCCGCAATCCGGCCTTCACCCTGCCGACGCTGAATTTCGCCGGCACGCCCGCGGGTATCGATGCACGCAAAGTGGTCGATACCGGCCTGTTGCCGATCATCAACACCGGCATCGCCCACAAATCGCCGGGGATCGGCCAGATCGGCGCCGGCATCACCGCCGCGCCGCTCGCTTGCTTCACGCAAGCGGTCACCGCTCTGGCGCAACAATTCGGCGGCGACTAGGCATGGTTTCGGAGAAAAAACTCGCCATCGTCGCGGTCGGCGGCAACGCACTGATCAGTGACAAGGATCATCTCGCGATTCCCGACCAGTACGAGCAGGTGGCGATCACGGTGAGACACATCGCCGACATGATCGAGGCCGGCTGGGATGTGATCGTCACCCACGGCAACGGGCCGCAGATGGGATTTATCTTGCGCCGCTCGGAATTGTCGCTGCACGAGGTGGCGCCGGTGCCGATGGATTATGCCGGCGCCGATCTGCAGGGCGCCATCGGCTATATGTTCGTCAAGGCGTTCGGCAATGAGTTCCGTCGCCGCCACGTCGCGCGCCAAGCCGCGGCGGTGGTGACGCAAACGCTCGTCGATGCGGGCGATCCCGCCTTCGCCAATCCGACCAAGCCCATCGGCTCGCACATGGACGAGGCCACCGCCAAGCGCCTCGCGACGCAGCAAGGCTGGACCGTCGCCGAGGATGCGGGACGCGGCTGGCGCCGCGTGGTGCCATCGCCCGAGCCGAAAGCGATCGTCGATCGCCAGGTCATCGGCTTTCTCGCTCGCGCCGGTTATGTCGTGATCGCCGCCGGCGGCGGCGGCATTCCCGTGATCGCCGATGCCGACGGCAATCTGCGCGGCGCCGAGGCGGTGATCGACAAGGATCTGGCGTCGAGCCTGCTGGCGCGCGAAATCGGGGCCGATTTGTTGCTGGTCTCGACCGGAATCGAGCGCGTCGCCATCGATTTCAACAAGCCGACGCAACGTTGGCTCGACCGCATGACCGTGAGCGAAGCCCGGCGCCTTTATGCCGAGGATCAGTTCGATCGCGGCAGCATGGGGCCGAAAATCCGCGCCGCGATCGCGTTTCTCGAAGGCGGCGGCAAGCAGGCCCTCATTACCAACCCGGCCAATATCGGCCGCGCGCTGGCCGGCGAGACCGGCACCCTCATCCTACCCGATTGAAAACCGCTCGAAGCTGGCCACGCCGTTCAGACGGCGGCAAGCGCCAATCGCGCCAACGCAGGAAGCGATTTCACGCCGGTTTTCTTCATGATCGAGGCGCGATGGTTCTCGATCGTGCGCTGGCTGATGCCGAGGTCCGCGGCGATATTCTTGCTGGGATGGCCGGCGAGGACCAATGCCATGATCTGACGTTGGCGCGGCGTGAGGCTTGCGACGCGACCCGCCGCATCCTCTCGCCAGGCTGACAGCTTGCTCGAATCCCGCGACAATTCGAGCGCGCGCTCGACATTGGCAAGCAGATCGTCGCGGCCGATCGGTTTCTCGATAAAGTCCAAGGCGCCCGCCTTCATGGCTTGAACCGCCATCGGCACGTCGCTATTGCCGGTGATCATGATGGCCGGCAGACGATGGCCTGCGTCGTGAAGCCGTTCCAGCAGTTCGAGACCGCTCATTCCCGGCAGGTAGGCATCGACCAGGAGACATCCCTCCCGACCCGGACGATAGGCTTCGAGGAATGCCTCGCAAGTTCCGTAGTCCTCGACGATGTTGCCGTCTTCCTCGAGCACGCTGCGGATCGCCTCACGGACGTGCTGGTCGTCATCGACAACGAAGATGACGGGCGGGCCCGGCGTGCTGGCCATTTCGGCGGGACGACGAACGTGCGGACGAACCACGGATTGCGTCGGCGCTAGGAGTCGTTGAATGGCTCGGGTCAGTTCCTTAGACTTCACCGGTTTGTGGAGTTGGACGCAGTTCTGGCGAGAGATGTCGCGCAGGGTATCGGTCGAGATATCGCCGGTCAGAATGATGGTCGGAATCTCGCGACGAAGCGTCTCCTGCAGCTTCGCGGCGAACTGGAGCCCGTTAGGACCATTGGGAAGTTTGAAGTCGGCAAGGAGGAGGTCGGGCTGGATCGTGCCTTGCGTCACTAATTCGAGCGCGGCGGTGCCGTCCGGTGCCGTGGCCGCGCGATGGCCCTCATCGTTGAGGAGGTGTTCGAGTAGGTCGCGAACGCCGGGATCGTCCTCGACGACCAGGATCGCGCCCGTGCGGTGAACGGCCTCGACGCTCCCCTCGTCCGCGCCGTGCCGATGGTGTTCGAGCCGCTGCGCCGTTCCGGTCGACGGCAGCTTGACTTCGACGCTGAAGACCGAGCCCTTGCCGGGTTGCGAGCGGACGCGGACCCGGTGGCCCAGCAGATTCCCCAGGCGCTGCACGATGGAGAGACCGAGGCCCAGGCCACGGCTGCGTTCGCGCGCGGTATTGTCGAGCTGATGGTATTCCTCGAAGATGGCGTTAAGTTCCCCGTCGGGAATGCCGATTCCGGTGTCCCAAATCTCGATGCTCAGGGTTCCCTCGCGGCGACGGCAACCGAGCAGCACTTTGCCAGTCTCGGTATATTTCAGCGCGTTCGACAGCAGGTTGCGAATCATCTGCTCGAGCAACCGCGGATCGCTGTGAATCGACAGGCCGCACGGGACCAAGCGCAGGCCAAGCCCTTTTCCTTGCGCGTGGTAGGTGAACTCGTCCCTCAGCCGATCGAGCAAATCGTCGAGGGGGAAATCGACCGGTTCGGCGTGAACCGTGCCGGCGTCGATCTGATTTATGTCGAGCAGCGTATTCAGCATGCCCGACATGGCGTCCAAGGTCTGGTCCAGCAGCGCCACCAGTTTCGGCGCGGCCTTGCCCTCGACCATCTTCGCCAACAGCCCTTGCAGCAGGGCGAGCGTTTGCAGCGGCTGGCGGAGGTCATGGCTTGCCGCGGCGAGAAAACGCGACTTCGCGACATTGGCCTGCTCGGCTTGCCGCTTGGCCGCCTCCAACGCATCCGCCGTGCGCCGGCGCTCAGTGATGTCGACAAAAGTAATGACCACTCCTTCGACGCCATTGTCGTCGGTGCGATACGGCAAAATGCGTCGCGTGTACCAGGCACCGCTCCGCGCTTCGATCTCGCGCTCGAGCGGGTCAAGGGTCGTCAATACCGTTCGCGCATCCGCCAGAAGCGCGCTGTCGGCGGCCAGCGAGTTGAGGTCCGCCAGCGGCCGCCCGACATCGCTGGCAATGACTCTGAAAAGCGACGTCGTCGCCGGCGTGAAGAAGCGGATATTCAGCTCGGTATCGAGGAACAGCGTCGCGACATGGGTGCTGTACAGGATATTTTGTAGATCGTTCGACGTCGTGCGCTGCCGCTCCAGCGTTTCCTGGAGCTGGCTGTTGAGGGCGGTAAGCTCTTCGTTGAGCGACTGCAATTCCTCCTTCGAGGTTACAAGTTCCTCGTTCGTCGATTGGTATTCCTCGTTGACGGACAAGGCTTCTTCGTTGATCGCATTCTGCTCCTCGCTCGCAATTTCAAGATCGCGGATGGCGCCCTGAAGTTCCGTTCTCGTCGCGGCGAGTTCCCGCTCGAGCTCGGCGGCGCGCTCAACATCGCCTACCGCGGTGGGGCGACCTCGCTTCCGCTCCTGCTTCGGCGCGTCGACGAAGCAAATCAGCAGCAGCGTCTCGCCTTCGCTCGGCACCGGTTGGACGGCGATGCTGAAGGAACGTCGATTGCGGTCCTGGTCGGTCTCGCCGCCGGCGATGACAATGCGCGCCGTCTCTTGATTGGCCCTCTGGATTGCCGAGCGCAGCTTGGTCCGGAGTTCAGGACGCGCCATGGCGAGCAAATCGTGCGTCGGTTTGCCGGGCGCGACCCGCAGATAGCGATCCGTCGGTCCGAGGGAATAAAGGATTTCGTGCTTGCGGTTGATCAGTACCGCGGCCGGCGCGTAGGTCTCGATTACCAGGCGCCGGCACAGCTCGGCGAGGGCGGCCTCGCGCGATGGCGCCGGGCTTTGTCCGGGGCGGGCGGGAATTCGCGTGCCAGCGCCGCCGCCGAGCGAAAAGCCCAGCTCTCCCGGCCGGCTGTGACCGATGTGCCGATAGAGCCGTTCCGATTTGGAGATCACCTCGAAACGGCCGTCGAAGTTGCCGATTGTTTCGGAATTGCCGAGAAGGAGGATGCCGCCCTCGCGTAGCGCGAAATGGAACAGCGAGATGACTTTCGACTGCGCCTCGGGACGCAAATAGATAAGAAGATTGCGGCACGATACCAGGTCGAGGCGCGAGAATGGCGGATCGGCAAGAACGTCTTGTACGGTGAAGACCACTGCCCCGCGCAACTCAGGCGACACCCGGTAGCCGCGATCTTCCTTCGAAAAGAACCGGGCCAGGCGTTCCGGCGACAAATCCGCGGCGATCGTTTCGGGATAAAGGCCTTCCCGGGCGCTGCCGACGGCATCCGGATCGACATCGGAGGCGAAGACTTGGAGCTTGACGTTGCTCTTCGCCGCCGTGATCCCCTCGCGAAACAGCATGGCAAGGGAATAGGTCTCCTCGCCGGTGCTACAGCCGGCGATC
>JAATGI010000287.1 GCA_015654725.1 Rhodospirillales bacterium | reverse complement strand
TGTGATCGACGAATCGATGCGGCAGGAAGGCATGCAGCAGCGTCTCGACCGACGGGTTGGGCGCGGTGCTGTCGAGAAGATTGGCGCGCTGAACATTGACCATGTCCTCGTCCGACAGCCGGTCGAGCGCGCGCAGGCGCCGCAAGGGTTCGAGCCGCACGGCGGGCAGGCCGGCGGGCTCGATATCGCCCATGTCCCAGCCCGAGCCCTTGACGCGGAGGACAGCCACGCGCTCGCCCAAAATGTCGGTTGCCTCGGTCTTGACCGAGCTATTGCCGCCGCCATGCAACACGAGCCGCGCATCGCTCCCCAACAGCCGCGACGTGTAAACGCGCAGCGCAAGATCGCGATTCACGCCCTGCCGGGCATAGCGCGCGACGAAGGACTCGGCTTCCGCGTCGGTCCAGAGCGATTTCATGCGTTGGCCGCGAGCCTGCGTTCGGGAAAGAGCGACAACAGCCCGTCGCGCGAGGCGGGGCAGATGCCGCGCTCGGTGATAAGCCCGGTGACGAGCCGCGCGGGCGTGACATCGAAGGCCGGGTTCGCGGCGGGGCTGCCGTCGGGCGTGAGTTGCACCCGCGCGACCGTACCGTCGGGCAGGCGGCCCGCGATCTCGGTCACTTCGCGCGCGTCGCGCTCCTCGATCGGAATCTCGCGCACACCATCGGCGATCGTCCAATCGACGGTCGGCGAGGGCAGCGCCACGTAGAACGGCACATTGTTGTCGCGAGCCGCGAGCGCCTTGAGGTACGTGCCGATCTTGTTGGCGACATCGCCTGTCGCGGTGACGCGGTCGGTGCCGACAAGGCAGAGATCGACGCGGCCATGTTGCATGAGATGGCCGCCGGCATTGTCGGCGATCACGGTGTGGGCGATACCCTGCTCGCGCAGCTCCCACGCCGTGAGGCTGGCGCCCTGGTTGCGCGGCCGGGTCTCATCGACCCAGATATGAAGCGGAATGCCGAGTTCCTGCGCGCGATAGATCGGCGCCGTCGCCGTGCCCCAATCGACCGTGGCGAGCCAGCCGGCATTGCAGTGGGTCAAAATTTCGACCGCGCCGCGCTCACCCTTCTTGCGCCAAGCCGCTTCGATCAACACGACGCCGTTGTCGCCGATGGCGCGGTTGATCTCGACATCCTCGTCGCAGATCGCGGCGGCGCGCTCATAGGCCTTGGCCGCGCGCGCCGACGGCGGCAGGCCGGAGAGGTAACGCCGCATTTCCTCGACCGCCCAGCGCAGGTTGACCGCTGTCGGCCGCGTCGCCATCAGGGTCTTGCAGGCTTGGTCGAGGCTCTGGTCCGACGCGTCGTGTTTCATCGCGATCGCGACGCCGTAAGCGGCCGTGGCGCCGATCAACGGCGCGCCGCGCACCTGCATCGATTGAATGGCCTGCGCGGCTTCGGCCAAATTGGTCAGCCGCCGCGTCGCGAATTCATGTGGCAGCTTGGTCTGGTCGATAATGCCGATGCTCTTGCCATCCGGTTCGAGCCAGATGGCGCGGGTGTCGTGGCCCTGGACTCTCATCGCCTCAGAACTCTACCCGCGACCGCGTCGAGCTTCTTCACCATGGCCGGGTCGCGCGAATCGGGCGCGGTGATGATGGCGTGTTCGAGCGCGCGGTCGCAGCCATGAGGGCAGGGCCGAGCCTGCCCGGCGAGCGCCGGCACCACGCTCTTGATCAGGCTCTTGGCGCGCGCCGCGTTGTCGTTCACCACCTTGACCACCATGTCGATGGTGACGTGGTCGTGGTCGGGGTGCCAGACGTCGAAATCCGTCACCATCGCCACGGTCGCGTAGCAAATCTCGGCCTCGCGGGCGAGCTTGGCCTCCGGCATGTTGGTCATGCCGATCACGTCGCAGCCCCAGCCGCGATAGAGATTGCTCTCGGCCAGCATCGAGAATTGCGGCCCCTCGATGCAGAGATAGGTGCCGCCCCGGTGCATCGGGATGCCGCCGGCGACGCCGGCCGCTTCGAGCGCGTCGCCCAAACGCGCGCACACCGGATGGCCCATGCCGACATGGGCGACGAGGCCGGCGCCGAAAAAGCTTTTCGCCCGCGCATGGGTGCGGTCGATGAATTGATTGACCAGCACGAAGCGGCCCGGCGCCAGCTCTTCCTTGAACGAGCCCACCGCCGAAATCGAGACGATGTCGGTCACGTCCGCGCGCTTCAGCGCGTCGATATTGGCGCGGAAATTGATTTCGCTCGGCGGGATTTTATGGCCGCGGCCGTGGCGCGGCAGGAACACGATCCGCGTGCCCGCGATCTCGCCGAAGCACAGCTCGTCCGACGGCGCGCCGAAAGACGACTCGACGTGGCGCCACTCGACCTTGCTCATGCCGTCGATCTGGTAAAGCCCGCTGCCGCCGATGATGCCGATAACAGGTGCCGCCATGCTTCCCTCGCCGCCGCCAGTGTTCCAGCGCCTTGGGCGGGGCGCAAGAGGCGCGCTTTCGCCAGACCGTCACATTCCTCTGGCAGATTCGCCGCCAAGCGAAACGGGGGGAAACGATGAAGCGCCATTTTGCTTTCTGGCTGAGCGTCGCCGCGACCTTGGTGTTCGGCGCGTTGACCGCGTGGTCGGCCTGGTTCGCCATTCCGGCCGCGCTGGCCCTTGGGTTGGCCGCCATCGGCGTCTGGGACATGATCCAGATCAAGCATAGTTTGCGGCGCAACTATCCGATCCTCGCCCATATCCGCTTCATGCTGGAGGCGGTCCGCCCCGAGATCCGCCAGTATTTTCTCGAAAGCGATACCGACGGCGTGCCGTTCAACCGCTCGAAACGCGCCATCGTCTATCAGCGCGCCAAGGGCCAGCTCGACAAGCGGCCCTTCGGCACCATGCAGGACATCTATGCCGGCACCTTCGAATGGATCAATCATTCGATCGCGCCCACGGAAATCGAAGGCCACGATTTCCGCGTCACCGTCGGCGCGACCGACTGCCGGCAGCCTTACGCCATGTCGCTCCTCAACATTTCGGCGATGAGTTTCGGCGCCTTGAGCGCCAACGCGATACGCGCGCTCAACAAGGGCGCCAAGCTCGGCGGCTTCGCGCACGATACCGGCGAGGGCGGCTATAGCCGCTATCACAAGGAATTCGGCGGCGACATCGTGTGGGAGATCGGCAGCGGCTATTTCGGCTGCCGCGACGAGCATGGCGATTTCTCGCCCGACCGTTTCGCCGATTCGGCCGCCGATCCCCAGGTGAAGATGATCGAGATCAAACTGTCGCAAGGCGCCAAGCCCGGCCATGGCGGCGTGCTGCCGGGCGCCAAGGTGACGGCGGAAATCGCGGCGGCGCGCGGCGTGGCCGAGGGGATCGATTGCGTCTCGCCGGCGCGGCATTCGGCCTTCGATTCGCCCGCGGGCATGATGCGGTTCATCGCGCAATTGCGCGAGCTTTCGGGCGGCAAGCCGGTCGGATTCAAGCTCTGCATCGGCCATCCTTGGGAATTCATGGCGATCTGCAAGGCCATGCTGGAAACGGGCATCCGCGCCGATTTCGTGGTGGTGGACGGCTCCGAGGGCGGCACCGGTGCCGCACCCCTCGAATTCACCGACCATGTCGGCACGCCCTTGCGCGAGGGGCTGGTTTTGGCGCGCAATTGCCTCGTCGGCGCGGGCCTGCGCGATTCGGTGCGCATCGGCGCCAGCGGGCGCATCGTCACCGCCTTCGACATGGCGCGGGTGCTGGCGCTCGGCGCCGATTGGTGCAATTCGGCGCGCGGCTTCATGTTCGCGCTCGGCTGCATCCAGTCGCAGCATTGCCACACCGACCGTTGCCCCTCCGGGGTCGCGACGCAGAATCAATTGCGCCAGCGCGCGCTGGTGGTGCCCGACAAGGCCGAGCGGGTGCGGCGCTTCCACGACAACACGCTGATCGCGCTGTGCGAGCTCGTGGGCGCGGCCGGGGTGGCGCATCCGAGCGAATTGCGCCCCGAGCTGCTGTTGCGGCGCATGTCGCCGACCGAGATCAGAAGCTTCGCCGAGATTTATCCTAGCCTCGCGCCTGGCGAGCTCTTGCACGGCGCCCGCGATGACCGCTATGCGCGGCATTGGGAATTGGCCGATGCCGGCGCCTTCGCGCCGCGCGAGCCGGTCCGGGTCGCTGCTTAGGTCTCAAAACCCTCCCCCCTTGCGGGGGAGGGTTCATGAGCGCCAAGCCGCAACCGCTCAGTGCACGTCTTTCCACACTTTGCGCTTGGCGCCGTAGAGCACGCCGGTCATGGCGAGGAGGAAGATGATGACCTTGGCGCCGGTGCGCTTGCGGTCTTCCATCTTGGGCTCGGCCGCCCAGGTCAGGAACGTCACCACGTCATGCGCTTCCTGCGGCAGGGTCGATTTGGTGCCGTCCTGGAACTGCACCGTGCCGTCGGCCAAGGGCGGCGGCATCGAGATGGCGTGGCCGGAGAAATATTCGTTGTAATACTTGCCCTGGGGCAGGTTGAAGCCCGCCGGCGGCTTGTCCTGAAAGCCGTTCAAGACGCCATAGACATAATCCGGCCCGCCCATGCCCCAGAGATATTCGAGCCCCTTGCCGCGCGCCTTGACGATCACCGACAGGTCGGGCGGGGCGGCTCCGCCATTGGCGGCGGCCGCGGCCTGGGCATTGGCGAAGGGCGCGACGAAACCGTCCGACGACTTGCCCGCGCGCATGAACATCTGGCCCTGGTCGTTGGGGCCGTCCTGCACCTGCTTTTGCGCCGCGATGGCGGCGATCTCCGCGGTGTCGAAACCGATGCCGGCGAGATCGCGGTAATGCAGCTGATTCATCGAATGGCAGTTCGAACAGACCTCGTTATAGACCTGGAAACCGCGCTGCAACGATCCGGGATCGAACGTGCCCAACACGCCCGCGAAGGACCAATCCTGATGCGGCGCGTCGGGCGCGTCTTCCTGCGCCCAGGCACCGCCCGCGCACAGCAGCAACGCCGCGCCGAGCGCCGCCGGGAACAGCCGCCTCATCAGCGCGGCTCCGCCGGCGCCGCGCCCACCGGCACGCCGTTTTTCCGGGTCACCGCGGCGCTGATGCTTTCCGGCAGCGGCAAGGGCCGTTCGAACCAGCCGATGAACGGCAACAAAATCAGGAAATGGAAGAAATAATACAGGGTCGCGATCCGCCCGATCACGATGTACCAGCCCTCGGGGCGATGGGCGCCCACCGTGCCGAGCGCGAACACGTCGATCACGATCAGCCAGAACACCCATTTGTAAATCGGCCGGAAATAGGCGCTGCGCACGCGCGAGGTGTCGAGCCAGGGCAGCAGGAACAGGATCAGGATCGAACCCGCGAGGCAGATCGCGCCGGCGAGCTTCGAGGGAATGAACAGAATGTCCGGGACCGAGCGCAGAATCGCGTAGAACGGCAGCAGGTACCATTCCGGCACGATCTCGGGCGGCGTTTGCAGCGGGTTGGCGGGAATGTAGTTCGCCGCGTCGCCGAGCACGTTCGGCATCTCGAATACGAACAGCGCGTAGATAATCAGGAACACGCCGAGGCCGAACAGATCCTTGATCGTGTAATAGGGATGGAACGGCAGCTCGTCCTGCGGCCCCTTGACCGCGATGCCCAGGGGATTGTTCGAGCCATGCTGGCGCAGCGCGATCAGATGCAGCCCGACGACGCCGACAATGACGAAGGGCAAGAGATAATGCAGCGAGAAAAACCGCGCCAGGGTCGGGCCGCCGACGGCGTAGCCGCCCAGGAGCCAGGTCAAGACGGTCTTGCCGACGACCGGTATGACCGAGAACAGGTTGGTGATGACGGTGGCGCCCCAGAAGCTCATCTGGCCCCAGGGCAGCACATAGCCGAAAAACGCCGTCGCCATCATCAGCAGCAGGATCACGACGCCGAGCATCCAGAGCAGCTCGCGCGGCTCCTTGTAGGAGCCGTAATACATGCCGCGGAAGATGTGGATATAGACCACGATGAAGAAGAACGACGCGCCGTTCATATGGATATAGCGCAGGAGCCAGCCGTAATTCACGTCGCGCATCACGCGCTCGACCGAATTGAAGGCAAGGTTGCTGTCGGGCGTGTATTGCATCGCCAGGAACACGCCGGTCACGATCATGATCACCAGCATCAGCCCGGCGAGCGAGCCGAAATTCCACCAATAATTCAGGTTGCGCGGCTCGGGATAATCGATCATCGCGTCTTGCGCGAAGCTGAACAACGGCAAGCGCCGGTCGATCCAGCGGACGAGCTTGTTGTTGGTGCGGACGGTGGACGGAGTCCCTGCCATGGCGGCGGCCTAAATCTGGACGACCGAATCGAGGCTGAAATCGGCCTCGTTGGGCGGGTTTTCGCCGATGCGGATGGTCGTCGGGTTCAGGAAGCGATAGGGCGGGACCGGCAGATTGTAAGGCGCCGGCACGCCGCTATAGACCCGGCCCGAAAGATCGTAGCGCGAGCCGTGGCACGGGCAGAAATAGCCGCCGATCCAGCCGGGACCGACGCTGTTCGCCTGCGGCATGAAGCTCGGGATGCAGCCGAGATGGGTGCAGATGCCGACCAGCACGAGATATTGCGGCTGCAGCGAGCGGTTCCAGTTCTTGGCGTAGCCGGGCTGTTGCAAGACTTCGGAATTGGGGTCGCTCAACAGCGCCAGGTCCTGCGGCTGCTGCAGCGTTTGCAACAGGTCGGGGGTGCGGTTGACGACGAAGATCGGCCGCGAGCGCCACAACACCACGATCTGCTGGCCGGGCTGAAGCTTGGAAATATCGATATCCACCGGCGCGCCGGCGGCGAGCGTGTCCTGGGCCGGATTCATGCTGTCGATCAAGGGCCAGGCGACGCAGGCGGCGCCGACAACCGCCAGCGCGTTGCCGGCGATGGTCAGGAAATCGCGCCGGGTTCCGACGCCATGAGAATCGGCGCCGGCGGCATGCGACAGTCCCCGCTGATCCGGCTTGCCGTGCGCCAGATCCGCCATGCGGCTCCCTCGTATTGCCGGCCATGCGGTCACGCCCCATTGCGACCGCGCGGGCAAGCTATACTGTTGAATTCATGTCGCTATGCGTCATCCTGCCGCATAAATCGAAAGCCAACCAAAAAACTTTGAACCGCCAAGACACCAAGGCGCGAACACCAAGATTTCATCATGGTGTCTTGGTGCCTTGGTGGTTAGCTATCGCCGCTAAATGACGATTGCCGAACACCAAAAGTCTCAAGCGCAAGCCTGGTTCGAGGAATTGCGCGACAAGCTCTGCGCCGCGTT
>JAATGI010000373.1 GCA_015654725.1 Rhodospirillales bacterium | reverse complement strand
GGGCGGCGTGCCGAGGACGCGCTCGAACAGGGCCGCGTGAACGGCGCGGAAGCTGCCGCAATGCGACCAATACAGCGGGATGCGCTCGCGGAACGGGCCGCCGAACAGGGCGCAGACCGGAACGCCCAAATCCTTGGCCTTGATGTCGAGACAGGCATTTTCGATGGCGGCGATGGCCTGGTTGTTGAGCCCGCCCGGCGCCAACAGCGTCAGCGCGCGCAGCGTGGCGCCGATCCGCCCGACCCGGCGCGGATCGAGCCCGATCACCAGGGGCGCGAAGCGGTGAATCAATTCGCCGACGCCGCCGGCGCCGAAGCCTTGGTAAAATTCCGACCAGCCGATCAGGCCGTCATCGGTCGTGACCTTGAGAAAGGACAGCGTGCGCCAGCCGCCATCGGCGTGAAAATCCTCGAGCTTGGCGATCTTCATCGCGGCCGCGTGGCGTCAGCTACAAATACCGAAGGCGACGCCGATCCCGGTCCCGGCGGGGGTACGATAGAGCGGCTGATATTCGAGCCAGCGATTTTCCTTGCCCTCGACGGCGCCGGCGACCGCGATCCAATTCCTGATCTCGGACGAGCCGGAATTGAGTGCCTGCGCGGGTAGTGTGCGCAACAAATCCGCCTTGCCTTGCTTAAAGCCTTCGAGAACGCGGCGATCCAGTTCCTCATCGACGATGAAGTGGCTCAATCCGCCCGAGGCCATGACCGCGACGCGCAGCTTCTCCTTGCTCGCCTCGATGCATTTCCGGAGCACCCGGCCGATATCGTGACAGCGCGCGGCGCGCGGCGCGTTGGGCGGATAATAGGTATTGAGCAGCAACGGAATCACGGGGATTTTCTTGTCGCGGAAAATGCGCGTCTCGACAAAGCCGACGCCGTGGCCGAAGCCGGATTTATACGGGTCCTGAACCTGTGCCGCGGCGCCGATATCGATGTCGTGATCGATGAAGCGCTCGATCAATTCGCGCGCGAAACCCGCCATCGCCGGGAAGGTATGCGGCTCGTCCATGCCGTAGATCTGAAGCATCCTCGCCATATAGCTCGGCATCGGCTCGGGCCGTTTGCGCGGATGGGTTATGATGTCGTCGCCATAATAGATCGAGACGGCGGGCGTATTCATGCGGTCGAACAGCTCGGTCTCGTCATCGGTGACGATGACGATGACATCGGGGTCGGCGTCGGCGATATCGTCGCCCAGGCGATCGAGCGCGCGCTGGCAGATATCGCTTTTCCTGACGAAGGTCTCGACATCGGTGATGTCGGCGTAACGCCCGTTGCGCATCTGATTGAGTTGGTCGTAACTGACCCAGCGCCCGTCCGACAGGTTCAGATTGTCCCGCGTGTAATCGCGCGCGATGTATTCGTTCCACTTCCTTGGCTCGATGGCCAGAAGCGGGGTGTGGGAGGTGCCGACCCCCATGATGATTTCAGCCATTGTCTTCTCGATCGCCCTTTTTCCCGTCGCGCCGATTATAGGTCGAGTCCACCGCTCCGGTCGATGCCGAGAAGGCAGGGCTGCTATCGCTTCGGCCTGACGAATTTCAGCAGGAAATTGTCGGCTTCGCCGATGGCGAGATATTTGTCGCGGTCCTGGTCCTTGAGCCGCAAGGTGGGCGGCAAGGTCCAAACCCCCGCGGGATAATCCTTGGTGTCCTTGGCATTGGCCAGAAGCTCGCTCGACGCCACGAATTTGAAGCCGGCGGCCTCGATCAGCGCTATGGCGTAATCCTGACGGATATAGCCGGTTCCCGCCTTCGGGTCCTGCGGCGTGTCGATGGCGGCGCGATGATCCTCGATGCCGAACACGCCGCCCGGCTTGAGCGCGCGGTAGAACGCCTTGAGCGCGGCTTCGGCGGTGCCTTGCGCCATCCAGTCATGGAGATTGCGGAAGGTCACGATCAGATCGGCGCTGCCGGGCGGCGCGACCTCGAGCCGGTCGCCGTCGAAATGCGTCACCGTCACCTTGCCGTAGGTGGCGGGATCGGCGGCTATCTTGGCCTGGAACGCGGCGTTGGCGCGCTGCTCGCCGGCGGAATGAGTGGCGTCGGGAAGCGCCACGTAATAGCGGCCGTGGTCGCGCAGATAAGGCGCCAGAATCTCGGTCCACCAACCGCCCGCGCCGGGCATGATTTCGACCACGGTCAGGTCGTCCTCGAGGCCCAGGAAACGCAGCTCGCCCTCGGGATGGCGATAGCGGTCGCGGGCGCGATTGGCCTCGGTCCGCTGCGGGCCGGCGATGGCGGCTTGGAGCTTGGCGTCGCTCGAATCGGCCGCGGCGAGGCCTGGCATGGCCAATATCAGCAATGCGGCTAATCCCATCCATCCTGGCGTCCGGCGCATGGCGTTTCCTCGAAGCTCTTGGGTTGGCGTTGGAAAAGAGTTTATCATCGCGGCCAGGACAATCGCGACACCCGGTCGCGCAGCGGGAGCAAAGCCATGAAGATCGCTCACGGCGACGAGATGAAATTCGAGCGCGGGCTCGAGCATCGCGGCGGCACGTTCCACTATATCCGCATCATCGAGGGCGAGCCGGGCACGCTCGGTAATTTCCAGCTCTCGCTTGGCAAGATCGGCGGCGATTTCTATTCGCCGCGCCACCGCCATAATTTCGAGCAGATCCGCTACCAGCTCGAAGGCGCGCTCGATTTCGACCGCGACGGCAAGCTCGAAGCCGGCATGGTCGGCTATTTCCCCGAGGGCATGGCCTATGGGCCGCAAACCCAAAGCGCCGGCGCCGATGTCGCCACCATCGTGCTGCAATTCGGCGGCGCCAGCGGCAGCGGCTATCTCTCGGCGGACGAGATGCGCGACGGCGTGGCGAACCTCAAGGCCGAGGGCGAGTTCAAGGACGGCGTGTTCCGCCGCCGCGCCGACGTCGAAGGGAAGCGTAATGTCGATGGCTATCAGGCGATCTGGGAGCATGTGAACCGCCGCCCGATGGCCTATCCGGAGCCGCGCTATTCCCGCCCCTTCATGATGAACCCGGCTCACTACGATTGGGTCGCGCTGGAGCAGTCGGCGGGGGTATCGGAAAAGCTGTTGGGCGTGTTCACCGAGCGGCGCAGCGCCGCGAGCTTTTTCAAATTTGCCCCGGGCGCCTCGCATTATGCCTTCGGGCGTGGGCTTTATTTGGTGCTGTCGGGTACCGGCCGCGCCGGCGGGCAAGAATTGCGCCGCCTCACCGCGGTCTATCTCGACCGCGGCGAGCGGCTCACCCTCGAAGCGACCAGCGGCCTGGATATCCTGCATTTCGGCATGCCGAACCTCGCCGGGCTGGAAAAGAGCGCGGCGGCGCCGGCGATGGCGGCGGAATAACGCGTCAGTTCGACAGCGGCGGCCGGCCGATAAACTCGCTTTCGAGCTGGGCGGCGAGGCGGAACAGCGTCGCGTCCTCGCCGAAACTCGCGGCCAATTGCACGCCGAGCGGCAGCCCGTCGCGGCTCTTATAGAGCGGCAACGACATCGCCGGCTGGCCGCTGGCGCTGAATAGCGGCGTGAACGCGGCGTAGGCGAAGCTCGCCCCGTTGGCGCTTTTTATATCGCCATGGTCGGTGCGAAAGGTGCCAAGCCTCGCCGGCGGCAGCGTCAGGGTCGGCGTGATCACGACATCGACCGCGCGGAAGGCGTGGGCAGTGGCGCGCACGACGCGATTGATGCGCGCGAGTGCCGCGTGCATCTCCACCGCGAGCGTGCCGCGATAAGCTTCGATCGCGGCCCAAGTCAGCGGCTCCAGCTCCTCGCGCCGCGCTTTGCGGCCAAGCTCGGCCTCACGTTGCGCGACCAGGCCGCCGAGGCCCGAGAACAAGATCAAGTTGCAGGCATCGATCAGCGCGCGGCCATCATGATCGAGATCGACCGGCACGATCCGATGGCCGCGCGCCTCGCATAATTTGCCGGCACGCTCGACCGCCGCCTGGCATTCGGCATCGACCGGCGCGCCGTTCCACGCCTTGGTGACGAGGCCGATGCGCAAGCGGCCAGCGTCGCGCCGGACTTGGCTCAGAAAGCTTTCCTCGGGCGGCGCGGTGAACCAGGGCGCGCCTTCGTCCGGTCCTTGCGTTGCGTCGAGGATCGCGGCGCAATCGCGCACGGTACGCGCGACACAGTGTTCGTGGCTCAGCCCCTTGCTGGCGTCGCCGCGATGAGGCCCGACGGGATTGCGGCCGCGCGTCGGCTTCAACCCGATAAGGCCGCAGCAACTCGCGGGCACCCGGATCGAGCCCAGCGAATCGGTGGCATGCGCCGCCGGCAGCATGCCCGAGGCGACCGCGGCCGCGGCGCCGCCGCTCGAGCCACCCGCGGAGTGATCGAGTTTCCACGGGTTATGCGTCGGGCCGTAAAGCGCCGGCTCGGTCGAGATGTTCATCCCGAGCTCGGGCGCGTTGGTGCGGCCGGCGATGACAAAACCGGCGCGGCGCAGACGCGCCACCGTCTCGCTGTCGAAAGTCGAAACATTGCCGAGCCAGAGCCGCGACGCGTGGGTCAGCGGCAATCCCGCGACCGGCGCGTGAAGGTCCTTGATGAAATAAGGCACGCCCGCGAACGGGCCCTCCGGTAAACCCTTGGCGATGATCGCGCGAGCCTGATCGTAAGCCCTGATGACCACGGCGTTGATTGTTGGGTTGCGTGCCTCGACGCGCTCGATCATGGCGTCGAGCACCTCGAGCGGCGTCACCTCGCGCTTGCGGATCAATCCGGCGAGGCCGAGGGCGTCAAAGGATTCGTATTCGGGAAATTTCATCGGGTGCCCTCAATTGTAAAGGTCGATGACCGTCCCTCGACCGGTCTCGATAGCGCGTCTTAGCAAGAATTCCGCGATCGCCAGGTCCTGCGCGATGAGGCCGAGCGAGCGATAGAGCGTGCGCTCCCTGGCATCGGCGCGTCCCGGCGCGCGGCCGAGCAGCACCTCGCCGATCTCAGGCAACTCGCGCCCGCTCGGCACGATGCCCAGCTTTCGTGCCTCGATCAGCTCGCCGGCCTGAGCGTCCGCCGAGAGCCGGTAATCGACGAAGGCGCGGCACGCGCCGTAAAGATCGGGCGCGATCTCTTGCGCCGAGGGCAATGACGCGCCGACGGCGTTGACATGGACGCCCTCGGGCAGATAGGCAGCTTGAAGAATCGGTGTCGACGCCGAGGTCACGGCACAGATGATGTCGGCTTCGGCGCAGGCCTCCGCGATCGACGATGCCGCCCGCGCCTCGGAGAATTTCGCCGCCAGCGCCGCCGCCTTGTCGGGCGAACGGCCCCAGATCAGCACGCGGCGGATCGGGCGAATTGTCCGGATCGCCTCGATGTGAAAATGCGCCTGCTCGCCGGTGCCGAGAATGGCGAGGGTCGCGGCCTCCGCGCGCGCCAACGCTTGGGTCGCGACCGCGCTCGCGGCCGCCGTGCGCAGTGCGGTGGCGAGGCCCGAATCCATGATCGCCGTGGGCGCGCCAGTGCCGCGATCGAACAGAATGAGCGCGCCGGTATGGGACGAGCCTTTCTCGCGCCGCTTCAGGGTCAAGAGCTTGGCGCCGTGGCCGATACCTTGCATCGCGCCGGTCATCACGCCGAAGCCTTCGCCCGGCGCCAACGGCACCACGAAACGCAACGGCATCTCGACCCGGCGCGCCGAGACCTGGCGCATCGCCTCGGCGATGACGGGGACGAGATCGCGCGGGCTGGCCAGCGCCGCGATGTCGGAATGGCCGAGCGCCCGCATCGCTAGGGAAGCGCCTGGCCGGTGCGATCGGGCACGGGCAGCACCGCGATGATGCCAATGACGGACGCGCCCAACACGTAATAGGCCGGGGCCACCGGATCGCCCGTGACCTGGATCAGCCACACCACGATGAATTGGCCGAAGCCGCCGAAAATCGCGACCGCGAAATTATAGGACAAGGCCAGCGCGGTATTGCGAATGCGGGTCGGGAACAGTTCCGCCATCAGTGCCGGACCCGGTCCGGTGAAGGCGGCAATGAAGATCGAGAACACCGCCTCGACGATCAAAAGTCGCGTCAAGCTCGGCGCGGCGGCGAAAAAGCTGAACAAGGGATAGACCGTGATCAATGTGCCGATGCTGGAGAACAGCAGAAGCGGCTTGCGCCCGATGCGGTCCGAGATAATGCCGGCGACGACGCACAGCGCGATCAGAAGCGCGCTCATCGCCGCCGAAGCCGCCAGCGCGTCGGACTGCGGAAGGTGGAATTGGCGCGAGGCGTAAGTCGGCAGGAACAGCACCAGCACATAGGCCGCGACCGTGGCGTAAATCACCATGCCAAAGCCGCACAACAGCAGCCGCCCGTGATCGCGCAACACCTCGCGGATCGGCGCCGTCGCGATCGCGATCTGCGCCTTGAAGGCAGGGGTGTCTTGGAGTCGGGCGCGCATGTAAATGCCGACCGGGCCGATCAACAGGCCGATCGCGAACGGGACCCGCCAACCCCAGGACGCCATGTCGTCGGCGCTGAGATTCCGGGTGACGATGGCGCCGACCAAGGCGCCGAGGAGCGAGGCCATGAATTGGCTCGATTGCTGCCAACTGACGTAAAATCCGCGATGGCGCCTGAGCGAATATTCGCTCAGGAACGAGGTCGCGCCGGCGAATTCGCCGCCGGCGGAAAAGCCCTGGAACAGGCGTGCGATCACGATCAGGATCGGCGCCGCCACGCCGATCGAGGCGTAGGTCGGAACGAAGGTGAGAATCGCGACACCGACGATCATCAGGACAATGGTCAGCAGCAACGCCGCGCGCCGGCCCTTGCGGTCGCCATAGCTGCCGAGCACGATCGCGCCCAAGGGCCGCATGAAAAAGCCGACGCCGAAGGTGGCGAGGCCGATCAGCAGTTGCGAGTTGGGATCGGTGGCGGGAAAGAACAGCTTGCCGATCGTGGCGGCGAAAAAGCTGTAGACGATGAAATCGTACCATTCGAAGGCCGAGCCGATGACCGCGGCGGCGACGGCGCGACGCCGCTCGGCACCGGTGACGTTAGCCTCGATCGGCGCGGCGGCCGGCATGGCATCGAACGACATGGTTTCCCCCTCGGTTTCTTTATCGCGACGCGGTTCTTGGCCGATGGTAGACATGGACAGACCCGAATAAACAGGGGATTTGGCATGGCAGGCAACGAACCGCGATTTTCGCCCTTGGCGATGGAGAGTTTGACCGACGCGCAGCGGGCGGTGGCGGAGCGACTGCAGCGGTCGGGGCGGAACGCGCTGACCGGGCCGTTCGCCATCATGCTGCGCAGTCCCGGAATGGCCGTCGGCATGGTCGAGTGCTATGAATATTATCGCTTCAAGGGCGCGCTCGATCCGCGCCTGAAGGAACTCGCGATTCTGATCCTGGCGCGCGAATGGACCGCGCAATTCGAATGGTTCGCGCACAAACCCGCCGCCGTCGCGGCGGGCCTCGCCGAAACCGCGATCGAGGAATTGCGGCTCGGCCGGCGGCCGAGCGCGCTCAAACCCGACGAGGCCACGATCTATGATTTCGTCACCGCGTTGGTGCGCGAGCGTGAGGTGAGCGACGCGGTGTTTGACCGCGCGAAGGCGCTGCTCGGCGAGGAAAAGCTGGTCGATCTCATTTCGCTGGTCGGCGAATACATGAAAGTGGCGCTGATCCTGAACACGGCGCGGGTCGGCGTGCCGCCAGGCAACGAATTGCCGCTGCCGCCGCTCGGCCGGAGCGGCGGGCGATGAGCGCGGTCGAATGCGTGATCCCGGCCGGCGCCGAGTTGGGCGAATCCGCGCTCTGGGACGACAAGCATCACCTTCTCTATTGGGTCGATATTCCGGCCAAGAAGCTGCATCGCTACGACCCCTATAGCGGCCACGACGCGGTATGGGACATGCCGTCTGAGCCAGGCGCGGTAGGCTTGCGCCAGGCCGGCGGCGTGGTGTTGGCGCTACGCGCGGGATTTCATATTTTCGATTTCACCGATCCGATGCCGCGTCGCGTGGCGCCGCTGCAAGGCGAGCCCACGACCAACCGCTTGAATGACGGCCGCGTCGATCCCGCCGGGCGGTTCTGGTCGGGCACGGTGAACGAAGTGGATCGCGAGGCCAGCGGCGCGCTCTATTGCCTCGACACCAAGGGGCGGGTCGAGAAAAAAATCGGCGGGATCGCCTGCTCCAATTCGCTGTGCTGGTCGCCCGACGGCAAGACCATGTATCACGCCGACTCTTTCGCTTGGACGATCTGGGCCTGGGATTTCGACGCCGCCACCGGCGCCATCGCCAACCGCCGCGTCTTTCTCGACATTCCCCGCGACCGGGCTTTCTCCGACGGCGCCACGGTCGATGCCGAAGGCTGCCTCTGGGCCGCGCATTGGGGCGACGGCACGGTGAAACGCTACGATCCCGAAGGTAAATTCATGCGCGCGATCGAATTTCCCGCCACCAACCTGACCTGCCCGGCGTTCGGCGGGCGCGACCTCACGACGCTCTATGTCACCAGCGCGCGATACCGCCTGACCAAGGAACAGCTCGCCGCGCAACCCCTCGCGGGCGGCGTCTTCGCCGCCGATGCCGGCGTCAAGGGCCTGCCCGAGAACCGGTATTTGGGGTGACTGGCGATGTTAGCGCACCGGATATTGCAAGAACGCTGCCGGCGACAAAATCGGAATTTCGCGGAACGGATTGAGCGCTCGAAGATCGGCATCCCCTGAAAGGATCAAATCCGCCCGACCATTGACGGCGAGTTCCAGGAACTTGTCGTCGGTCGGATCGCGGCACACGGCAATTCTTTCGATGATGGCCACGGGTTCCGCCCCAGCGAACAAAGTCCTGAACCAGGCAACCGTGGCGGGCTCAGCCAGCGTGGCGAAATAGGGACGGTCCAAGACCTCGAATAGCTGCCGTTCCGTAACGTCGGATTTCAGAAGGGTATCGCGTCGTTCTACCAAACGCACGGCCTGGGCGGGGATGGATTGGTCTTTTAGCGCCGCGCTGACGAAGACGTTGGTGTCAACGACAACTCTCATCCAAGGCGCGGCTCGACTTCCCGTTGCGCCTGCTTGATCAGCCGATCGATATCGTCATCCGTCAATCCGGCGGCAACGATGCGCGCGCGCGCTTCCCGTCGCCCAGGAATCAATTCTTTATCCTGATCGATCATGATGGTCACACGTTCGTCGGCGCCGATGCCGCGACGCCTCAATTCCGTGGCAACTTCTCCAGCCGTGCTTTCGATCACCTCGATACGCGACGCCATGACTTGCTCCAAACCTCGATCACTCGATTCTACTCGATCGCGGCGTCCTTGTCGAAAAGCTCTTCGTTCCGTAATCCCGAAGGGGAAAGGTGGCGATGGTACTACCCCTTAATCTCGACGCCCATCGCCTCGGCATAGGCCTTTCGTACCTCGTCCGGCTGGCCGACTTGCCAGGCGAAGGGGCGCAGCAGGATTTGCGCGTTCGGGTCTTTGGCGAGCTGCTCGCGCGTGATGCCCTTCGTCAGAATCGCGCGATTCATGATCGGCAGCGGCACGCAATCCTTGAATTTTTCGTCGCGCACTACCGCCTTGGGGTCGCGTCCCGCCGCCACTTCGTCGAGGTCGCCGAAAAAGCGCCGGCGGATCAGCGCCACGCCCTTGTCGCTCGCGGCCAGGTTTTCGTTCTCGCGGTCGGCGACGATGCCTTGGCCCATCCAGGCGATGAAATCCTGATTCATGATGTGGCTGGTGATCCAGCGCCCGGTTTTCTCGTCCTTGATGGGCGAGTGCCAGGTCGGGATCGAATTCTGCACATAAGGCTCGCGGTCTTGCGGCACGCGGGCGAAAAACCAGGCGACGCTCAGTGTATTCCCGTCATCGACCGGCACGCGCCATTCGAAATGATTGCCGGTGAACAGCGCGTTCGGCCACAGGCAGACGCGGCCGATGCGCCATAGCTCGTCATTCTCGTCGCTATCCTCGCGCACGCGGCGATAAACGAAGCCGTAATCGAATTCCTCGAAATCGACCTTGCGGTGGCGCGGGCTGTAAGGCCCGGTCTGGCCCTTGAGCCGCACGCTCCAATTGGCGTGCATCCATTCGAAATGCACCGGATCGATCGAGTTCTCCTGGCACTGAAACCAGTTGCAGGGAATTTCCGAAATCACGATTTGGGTAAAGCCGTTTTTCCAGGTGAACGGCTCCCAATTCGGCACCAGCGGCGCCGGCTCGGGCCCGAGATAAGCCCAGAGCAGGCCGGCATGTTCCCGCACGCGATAGGCCTTGATCTTGATGCGGTCCTTCATCTTCGCGCTGGGATTCGCGATATCCTCATAAGGCTGGGCGAGGCAATTGCCATGCTCGTCATAAAGCCAGCCGTGATAGTTGCAGCGCAGGCCGCATTCCTCGACATAGCCGTAAGACAGATCGGCGCGACGGTGGCAGCAATGCCGGTCGATCAGGCCGTAGGTGCCGCCGAGATCGCGATAGAGCACGAGGTCCTCGCCCATGAGCCGCACCGGCTTCACGCGCGTCTGTTCGTCGAACTCGCTGGCGCCGGCGATCGGCATCCAATAGCGCCGCAACAGCTCGCCCATCGGCGTGCCCGCGCCGGTCTGAGTCAGGAGTTGGTTTTTGTCGGGAGTCAGCATGTCGTCACTCCGTGAGCCTCACGCCCTATGCCCGTAAAGCCATTCGATCTCGCGATAGTCTCCGGGCGCATGCGCGCTGAAGAATGTGTTGCGCAGCATGCGGCCGACGCCGCCGATATGGCAAATCTCGCCGAAGAACTGAGCCGAGAGCTGCACCCGCGCGGTGCGGAGATAGCGCGCCGCTTGATAAGCCTCAAATGCTTTTTCGACATCGCTTGTCGCCGCGACGCGCGCGCCGAGCGACACCGTGTCCTCGATCGCTTGGCAGGCGCCTTGCGCGATATATTGCAGCATCGGATGGGCGGCGTCGCCCAGAAGCGTGATCCGGTTGCGCGACCAGCCCGATATCGGCGCGCGATCGACCATCGCCCAGCGCCGGTCGCGATTGATCATGCCGAGCGATTTTCGCACATAGCCGCAGCATTGCGCGTAATGGGCTTCGAGCTCGGCGGGATTGCCCCAATCCTCGGCGGGGAAGCTCGGCGATTTGAACACCGCGACCTGGTTGAACAGCTCGCCGCGCCGGATCGGATATTGCACGAAATGCAGGTCCGGCCCGACCCACATGATGACATTGTCGAGTCCGGCATGCTCCGACACGTCCGCGATCGGAATGGCGCCGCGATAAGCGACATAAGGGAAGGCGCGCGGCGCGCCGTCATTCGCGATGCGTTTTCGTGTCGGCGACCATAGCCCATCGGCGCCCACGAGCGCCGCCGCCTCGTAACGCGCGCCGTCGGCACAGAGCGCGACGGCGGACGCGGTGCGATCCTCGATCGCCACCACGTCGCGCCCGGTTTCGAGCGCGATGCGGGCCTCGGCGCGGCAGGCTTCGAGGAGCACGTTCAGAAGATCGGAGCGGTGCATTACCAGATAGGGATGGCCGAAGCGCGCCACGAACGCCTCGCCGAGATCGAGCGACGTGATGATATCGCCCGAGACCGCGTCGCCCCAGACAAGGCGGCGCGGGAACACGGCATGTTTGCTGATCTCGCCCAAGACTCCGAGCCGTTCGAGCGCGTGAGAGGCGTTGGGGGCGAGTTGCAGCCCGGCGCCGATCTCGCCGAACTCGGCGGATTTCTCGACGACATGGACGTGCCTGCCCTGATGGGCCAATGCCAGCGCCGCCGCCAGCCCGCCGATGCCGCCGCCGACGATGAGAAATTCGAATTCGGGCACGATTCCGCCAGCTCCGTCGCGAGCCTAGCGGAGCCTGGGCGCTTCGGCCAGCACCCTGGTCCGGACCGGCGCGCGATGGACGGCCGGTGGCGCTCGGCGTTCCAGCCGCGCGACGCTGCCGGCGACGGCGAGCGCCATGCCCGTCTTGCCGTGGAAATCGCCCTCGACCAGGCATTGCGCCGCCAGCACGCGGGAAAAGGCATCGAACAAGACGGCGTCGGGCCGCGCGCCCTCTGTCCAGAAATCGTCGAGCCGGCCGTGAAACGTCAGGCCCGGCAAATCGTAGAGCGCGGTGCCGAGCGCGATCACCGGCCTGCCCCTCCGCAGCGCGCGAAGGCCGGCCGTGCTGTTGACGGTGACGATGCCCGCGGCACCGGCGATGATGCGGTCAAGATCACCGTTGCCGAGACAGACGACGCGGTCGGCGATGCCCGCCGCGAGCGCCACGTGACTGACGCTTTTGCGCCAATCAGCGATGCCGCGATCGAGCGGATGGCGCTTGATGAGCAAAATACTCTCCGGCGGCGCGGCTCGGGCGAAAGAGCGGGCGATCTCGCCGAGTGCCACGGACATGTCGCCGAAGCGCGAATGGACGCGGATTTGCGCATCGCTGTCGAGCTGCAGCGGCACCAGGTAATAACGCCTGCCGCCC
>JAATGI010000359.1 GCA_015654725.1 Rhodospirillales bacterium | reverse complement strand
CATCGCCGGATAAAGGAAGGCGCGGGCGGTCGAATGGCGCCGGCCGAGCGATCCGACCGTCAACTCGGTGACAAAGAGGCCCTCGGGTTGGTCGCCGGAAATATCGTCGCAGATGGCGTGGCCGGCGGCTTGCGCCGCGACGGCCAGCGGCTCGTAGAGTAGTTGCGGCGCGCCGCCCTTTTTGACGCGCAACGGCCCGTCGCCGCCGTGATATTTGTTGGCGCCGCGCCAGGAATTCTCCGAGCGCTTGAAATAGGGCAGCACGTCGGCATAGCCCCAACCCTCGAGCCCTAGCTGTCGCCACTGGTCATAATCGCGCGGATGGCCGCGCTTATAGCCCATGCCGTTGATCGAGGACGAGCCGCCCAGCACCTTGCCGCGCGGGATCAGGATCGTCTTGCCGCCGAGCTGCGGCTCGGGATCGGTCTCGTAGCTCCAATTGAAGCGCGGATCGTAGGCCGCCAACGGCCAGGCGATCGGCAGGCGCAACAGCGGATGCCGGTCGGCGCCGCCGGCTTCGAGGAGCAGGACCGATACATCCTTGTCCTCGCTCAAGCGGCTCGCCACCACGCAGCCGGCGGAGCCGGCGCCGACGACGATGTAATCGTAATCTCGGGCCATCGCGCGCGGGGACCGTGCCTAGGCCGCGCCGCTCGAAAAGAAGCTCATGATCTTCTGGCGCAGGAACGAGGCCATGCCGATCTGGGCGATCTCGCGCCGCTCGGCCGGGGTGAAGGCCAGCGCGCTGACATTGGCGGCGGTGCGCTCGGCTTCGATTCGGCTCAACTCGCTCACGATCGCCGGGAACTTGTTCAAGATCGGCTCGAGCTCGGATTTGTGGATTTCGAGCAGATCGGTTTCGGCGGCGGCGGTGACGGTGGCGTTGCGCGTGGCGCCGGTGAGGAGCGACCATTCGCCAAAGACGTGGCCCGGCGCCAGCAGACCGACTTTGCGCGCCTCGCCGCTATCGGTCTGCTTGAACACGTCGAGCAGGCCCGAGACCACGATATAGAGCGAGGCGCCCGGATCGCCTTCGCGCACGATCACCGCGCCGGGCTTGTATTGCTGCAGGGTCAGGCTGTGCGCCAGCTCGGCGGTTTCCTCGTCGCCGAAGGAACTGAACAGCGGCACGCGATGAAGGATCGAGGGAATATCGACGCGCCGCTCGATGCGCCGCGCCCGCGCCTCGAATTGGGTGATGTCCCGCTTGGGATAGGCGGGGGTAAAGCCGGCCTGATCGAGAAATTTGATCGCGTTGACCGCGACTTGGTGGGTGATGAACTGGGCTTCGGGATAATCGGGGACATGGTAATACATCGAATAGGCGGCGCCGTGATCGGCGAACTCCTCGATGATGACATAAGGCTCGGGATCGGCGACCACCTTGGGCACCGCCTTGATCGCGGTCAGCAGGATCGCGCATACGCGCTCCGGCGGCGCCTCGTAGCCGACCACCATCCGGAACTTGGTCTGAAACTTGCGCTCGGGCGCGTTGTAATTCATCAACTGGAGTTCGACCAGCCGGCTGTTGCGGATCACCACCATCTTGTCTTCGAGCGTCACCAGATGGGTGTCGCTCCAGGTGATTTGCGTGACCTTGCCGACCACGCCGTTGGCGAGCTGAACCCAGTCCCCGAGCTTGACCGTGCCCTCGCGGAAATTGAGCGAGATGCCGGCAATCAGATCGGTCGCGGTCGGCTGCAGCGCGAAACCGGCCGCGGCCGCGATGATGCCGGAGGTGACCAGCAGCCCGGACAATTCGAGGCCGAAAACCTGCGAGACGATAATGAGGCCGGCGCAAAAGAAAATGACGATGGCGCCGATATCGAACAGGAGGCGCGGCAGGCGGCTCGCGATGCCCGAGCGGTTCGCCCGATAGCGCACGAATTGGCGCAACAGCTCGGTCCCGAGCCAGGCGAAGGCGAGCCAGTACACGGCGCCGACGAAATCCTGGAGCTCGATTTCGAAGGGAATGTCGGCGACAAGTTGCGGTGACGCGTGCCGCGCAAACCAATAGGCCGCGCCGAAAATAACGACCAGAAAAATGCGAAGCGCCAGGCGCATGCGTCTCCCCTCGGCTTGACCTCTAATGAGACCAGCCGCCGAGCGCAATCCCTATGTTGGGCTAGGTGTTTTCCTTGACCAACGGGCCGGTGGCGACGCCCTCGGCGAAATTGCGCCATGGCCGTTTCGCGGCGACCACGCGATTCCGAAGCGTGCCGATATGCTCAATCTCGAGCTCGACCTCGTCGCTGTCAATTCGCTTCCAACCGTGACCCCCTTTTCGCGTCCAATCGTGACCCCTCTGAGGTGACGGGATTGGGCTTATCGGCGTAGTGCATAGGAGGGACCCGCGGCCGGCGCCGCGCGCTTCAGTGCGCAAGCGGCGGCGGT
>JAATGI010000206.1 GCA_015654725.1 Rhodospirillales bacterium | reverse complement strand
TCGATCACCGCGACCTTGCCGCCGAGCTGCGCCGCCCGGATCGCCGCGACATAGCCGCCCGGCCCGCCGCCCAGCACGATGAGATCGAAGGAATTAGGCGTATCGGCCATCGCGCTTCCTAAATCAGCAAGACCGAGGGATGCTCGATAATCTTCTTGAACTCGGCGAGATATTGCGCGCCGACCGCGCCATCGACGACGCGATGGTCGCAAGCGAGCGTGCAACTCATCACCGACGCCACCGCGAGCGCGCCGTTCTTGACTACCGCGCGCTGCTCCCCGGCGCCGATAGCGAGGATGCAGCCATGTGGCGGATTGATCACGGCGGCGAAATCCTTGATGCCGTACATGCCGAGATTGGAGATGGAAAAAGTGCCGCCCTGGAATTCGGTGAGCTTGAGCTTGCCGGCGCGGGCGCGCAGGCCCAGATCGCGCATCTCGGCGGAAATCTGGGGCAGGCGTTTCTGGTCCGCGTTCTTGATGATCGGCGTGATGAGGCCGTCATCGAGCGCCACCGCGACCGCGATATTGACTTCGCTCCATAACAAAATCGCGTCGTCGCTATAGGAGGCATTGGCGCGTGGCACCTTGCGCAAGGCCAGCGCCGCCGCCTTGATGACGAAATCGTTGACCGAGAGTTTCGTGCTGGCCATCTCGGCCAATTCAGTGCGGGCCTGCAACAGCTCCCCGATGTCGCAATCGATGGTGAGATAGAAATGCGGCACGGTCTGCTTCGCCTCGGTCATGCGGCGCGCGACGGTGCGGCGCATGCCGGTCATGGGAATCTCGGTATAGGGCGCGTTGCCGGCGAGCGCCGCCACTTGCTGCTTCGAGAGATGGCCGCCGCCCGCGACTGGCGCGGCGCTTGGCGCGCCGGCGGCGCGCGATGGACCCTTGGCGATCGCCGCCTCGACATCGTGCTTGACGATGCGGCCGTGCGGCCCGGTGCCGATAATCGCGCGCAAATCGAGCTTCGCCTGTTCGGCGAGTCGGCGCGCCAGCGGCGAAATGAAGATGCGCCCATTGCCCCCACGCGCAACGCTTTGCGTTGCGTCCCTCCCCCGTGGAACGGGGGAGGGTTGGGAGGGGGCCGGTGCCGGCGCTGATCCGGTTTGCGCCGCCGCCGGCTTCGCTTCTGCCTTCGGCGCCTCTGTTTTTTTGATCGGCGAGGTCGCCGCCTTGTCGAGCGCGGATTTGTCCTCGCCGTCTTCCAGCAGCAGCGCGATCGGCTGGTTAACCTTCACGCCTTCGGCGCCTTCCGGCACCAGGATTCGTCCGAGCGTGCCTTCATCGACGGCTTCGAATTCCATCGTTGCCTTGTCGGTTTCGATTTCGGCGATGACGTCGCCGGCTTTGACCGGGTCGCCTTCTTTCTTCGACCATTTGGCGAGCTTGCCTTCGGTCATGGTCGGCGACAGCGCCGGCATCAGCAATTCGATCGGCATGGCGGGCGCGCCCTTTAGCGGTAGCTCGCCGCCTTGGCGGCTTCGACCACGTCCTCGATTTGCGGCAAGGCGAGCCGTTCGAGATTGGCGGCATAAGGCAACGGCACGTCCTTGGCCGTGACGCGAACCGGCGGCGCGTCGAGATAATCGAACGCCTGTTCCATGGCGATGGCCGCGATCTCGCTGCCGATCCCGGCGAAGGCCCAGCCTTCCTCGACAATGACGAGGCGGTTGGTCTTTTTCACCGACGCGATCACGGTCTCGGTGTCCAAGGGGCGCAGCGTGCGCAGATCGATGATCTCCGCCGAGATACCATCCTCGGCGAGCTTGTCGGCTGCCTGCTCGGCGATCTGCACCATGCGCGAGAAAGCGACGATGGTGACGCCGTCGCCGGGCCGCGCGATCCGCGCCTTGCCGATCGGCACCAGGTAATCCGCCGCGTCGGGTACCGGAAAGCTGTGGCCATAGACCAGCTCGTTCTCCAGGAAAATGATCGGATTGGGATCGCGGATCGCCGATTTAAGCAGGCCCTTGTGATCGGCGGCGGTGTAGGGCGCGATCACTTTCAAGCCCGGAATATGCGCGTACCAGCTCGAATAATCCTGGCTGTGCTGGGCGGCGACGCGCGCGGCGGCGCCGTTGGGGCCGCGGAACACGATCGGGCAGTGCATCTGGCCGCCCGACATGTAACGTGTCTTGGCGGCGGAATTAACCAGCTGATCCATCGCCTGCATGGCGAAGTTCCAGGTCATGAATTCGACGATCGGCTTCAACCCGCCGAACGCGGTGCCGATGCCGAGTCCGGCGATGGCATGCTCGGAAATCGGCGTATCGACCACGCGGCGCGCGCCGAATTCTTCCAACAGGCCCTGGCTCACCTTGTAAGCGCCCTCATACTCGGCGACTTCCTCGCCGATCAGAAACACCGTGTCGTCGCGGCGCATTTCCTCGGCCATCGCGTCGCGCAGCGCCTCGCGCACGGTGCGGGTGACGCTGGCGCCGGTCC
>JAATGI010000418.1 GCA_015654725.1 Rhodospirillales bacterium | reverse complement strand
GCCGGTCAGCGCCTGCACCGCGCGATAGGCCTGCGGCCCGGAAAGCCGCAGCACCGCGATCCCGGCGCGGCCAGGCGCGGAGGCCAGGGCGAAGATGGTGCGATGGTCGAGGACGGCCATGGCGAAAGCATGATCCTTAACGCGCGAAAATAATTTCTACCGTCGTCCCCGCGAAAGCGGGGACCCAGGATAGGCGACAGGCCCATCCCCCGGCCCCCTGCTTTCGCAGGGGTGACGGCGTATTGCAAGTTAGGGCGGAACCACGGTTGACGCCCAGCAACCGTTTTGCTATTTAACGATCTATGCAAATAACAATGGCGTTAAATAAATCATGACCGCGCCGCCGCTCGATGCGCTGTTCGCGGCGCTGGCCGATCCGACCCGGCGCGCCATTATCGAGCGGCTCTTGGCCAAGGGCGAGCTTTCGGTCGGCGACATCGCGGCGCCCTTCGCCATCACCGTGCCGGCGATCTCGCGGCATTTGAGCGTGCTGGAGCGCGCCGGCCTCGTCGAGCGCCGCGCCGAGCGGCAATGGCGCTATGTCCGGGTCAAGCCCGCGGCGCTGGCGCCGGTCGAGAGCTGGATCGCGCGCCAGAAGCGACATTGGGAGGCGGCCTTGGACCGGCTCGAGGCGGTCGCCGCCGCCGAAACCCCGAAACGGAGGAAATCGTGCCCGACACCGTCATCGCCGATACCGAATTGCGGGTCGAACGGCTGATCCCGGCGCCGCCCGAGCGCGTCTTCGCGCTCTGGACCGAGCCGGATCAACTCGTCAAATGGTGGGGACCGGAAGGCTACCAGGTTCCGGCCATCGCCATGGATGTCCGGCCGGGCGGAAGCTGGCGCACCACGATGATCGGGACGGACGGCGTCACCCGCATTGTGAGCGGCGTCTATCGCGCGATCGAGCCGCCGCGGCGCCTGGTGATGACCTGGGGCTGGCATGACGACAAGGGCGGGCGCGGCCACGAGACCGAGATCACCGTCACCTTCGCCCCGGCGCCGGGCGGCACCAAGCTGGTGCTGCTGCAAAAGGAATTCGCGACCAAGGCCGAACGCGACGGCCACAATGCCGGCTGGTCGTCCAGCTTCGACAAATTGGCGCGCATCGGCGCCTGAACCGACAACAAGGGAGTTGCCTCATGGCCAGCGTGGAAATCTTCGGCGTCCTGCCTTCGACCTATACCCGCACCGTCGTCATGGCGTGCGAGGAAAAAGGCGTCGACTACAAACTGACCCCGGCGCCGCCGCATTCGCCGCGGGCCGCCGCGATCTCGCCCGTCGGCCGCATTCCCGGCATCCGCCACGGCGATTTCGAATTGTGCGAATCGAACGCGATCGCGCTCTATCTCGACCGCGTCTTTCCCGGCCCGAAGCTGATTCCCGACGATGCGCGCATCGGCGCACTGACCGAGCAATGGATCTCGATGGTGAACACGCCGATGGACCAGGCGTTGGTCCGCACCTATCTTTTTTCCTACATCTTCCCGAAGACGGCGGACGGCAAGCCCGACCGCGCCGCGATCGACGGCGTTTTGCCGACGGTAATGCAGCAGCTCGAGGTGCTCGACAAGGCGGTCGCCAAGACCGGCTATCTCGCCGGCGATTCCTATACCTTCGCCGACATCAATCTGATGTCGATCCTGGGCTATCTGACAAAACTGCCGGAAAGCGGCCCCGCCATCGCCAAGACCAAGCACCTCTCCGCCTATTACGAACGCAACGCGGCACGGCCGAGTTTCAAGAATACCGTTCCGCCCCCGCCGTCCGAGGAAGAGCGCGGCTAGAGTGCGATCGTTTCAGACAGAAGCGGGATCACCCCTCCCCCTTTGAGGGGGAGGACGAAATGTCGCGAGCATGCGAGCGACATTTCAGGAGGGGGGTAGAAAACGAAAAATGAAACGCCAAGACGCGAAGATTCTGAGTCTTGGCGTCTTTGTGTCTTGGCGTCTTTGTGTCTTGGTGTTTCAACGTTTTGTTACCCCCTACCCGCTCGCGGCCTTCGGCTGCTCGCAACGATATCGTGCGGGAAGCATTGTGACTTATCGGGCCGAGATGTCGGGATAGGCGATCGCGATCACATCGATGCTGTCGCTGCCGCCG
>JAATGI010000059.1 GCA_015654725.1 Rhodospirillales bacterium | reverse complement strand
GTCGGGAAGCGCATCTTCGGGATAACAGTTTGAGGAATTGCTCGGGCGTCAATCGGGCCTGTTTCAGAATTGCCCTGAGCGTCCCGGGTGGCAAATCCCGGCGATGAAACGGCACTACGGTCTGGCGGGTGGGATCGGTGCGATGGCGGTAGAAATAGTGACTGCCGCTGACGCGGATAAGATCAAAGCCGCCGCGCCCAAGGGCCCGCATCACGTTCCGTGACGAGACCGACGGAAGTCTAGTCACGAACGGAAAATCAGAACGGGCACCAATTCGTCGACGGCGCGGCGAGGATCGTTGTCGGAAGGCGGGATCGGTTTTCCCTCATCGCGATAAACTTGCAGACACAATTCGATCGCCTCGCGCGCGTTCTCGCGAGCTTCCGTCAAGGTTTCGCCATAGCTGACGACCGGCGCCAAGGCGGGACACGTGACAGTGTAGCCGCCTTCCGGCTCGGGTTCGAAATGACAGATATAGGCGGTGCCCACCGTGCCGATTGCTTCTTTCCGTTTCATGTCCTCGATCATAGCAAAAAGAACGGGCGCACAACATTCCGCCGGCGATGGACAGTGGTCCATGTTTGACCCCACAATATGGGCGAAGGATGCCGCGATGATCTTGACCGATTCCTGGCTCGACCGCCGCCCCGAACCGCCGCCGCGCATGGCGCGGGAGGAATGGGCGCTGCGCTGCCAACTCGCCGATTGCTACAACCTGTTTTATTACCTCGGCTGGACCGAGGCGATTTTCAACCACGTCACCATGCGCGTGCCGGGACCGGAGCATCATTTCCTGTTGAATCCGTTCGGCCTGACCTATGAGGAAGTGACGCCCGAGAATCTGGTCAAGGTCGATCTCACGGGCGAGATCGTGTCGCCCTCCGCCTATCCCATCAACATCGCGGGCTACATCATTCACGGCGCGATCCACGCCGCGCGCGAGGATGCGCGCTGCGTCATGCACGTCCACACCACCGCGGGCGTCGCCGTCGCGTCCAAGGACGCCGGGCTCAGCCACGACAATTTCTACGGCGCGCAACTCGCCGGCCATGTCGGCTATCACGACTTCGAAGGCGTCGCGACCGAAACCGACGAGCGGCCGCGCCTGGTGGCGGCGCTCGGCGACAAGGACGTGCTGATCCTGCGCAATCACGGCCTCTTGGTGGTCGGGCGCGACATTCCGCGCACCTTCCGCCTGCTCTGGACGTTGGAGCGCGCTTGCGAGGTGCAGCTCGCGGCCGGTTCCATCGCCGGGCCGAATCGCACGCTTTCCGACGAGGTGCTGCGCCGCACCGCCATGACCCACGCCAAATTCGAGGCCACCGACAAGATCGCCGAGCTGCAATTCGCGGCGATGGTGCGCCGCATGCGCCGCGAAACACCCGACCCACGGCCCTGGACCAACCGATGAACGAGTTGCTGCCGACGACCGTGATCGGGAGCTATCCGCAGCCCGATTGGCTGGTGGATCGCGACAATCTCAAGGGCCGGCTGCCGCCGCGGGTGCGCGCCAACGAGATGTGGCGAATCTCGGCGCCGTTTCTGGAACAGGCGCAGGACGACGCCACGCTGATCGCGATCCGCGACATGGAGCGCGCCGGCATCGACATCATCACCGACGGCGAGATGCGGCGCGAGAGCTACTCCAACAGGCTCGCCACGTCCTTCTCGGGCATCGACAAGCAGGCCGGCACGGCGCTCGACCGCACCGGCCATCCCAATCCGGTGCCGCGCGTCTCGGGGCCGATCCGGCGGCTTAAACCCGCCGAGGTGCGCGATGTCGACTTCCTGCGCCGCAACACCGACCGGAGGATCAAGATCACGCTGCCCGGCCCCTTCACCATGGCGCAGCAGGCGGAGGACGATTACTACAAGGACGAAGAAGCGCTGGCGATGGATTACGCCGCCGCCGTCAACGAAGAGGCCAAGGATTTGAAGCGCGCCGGCGCCGACATCATCCAACTCGACGAACCTTATCTTCAGGCGCGCCACGAGAAGGCAAAAAAATACGCGATCCGCGCCATCAACCGCGCGCTCGACGGCGTGCCCGGCCCGACCGCGCTGCATCTCTGTTTCGGCTATGCCCATATCGTGCATCAACGCGCCAACGCCTACTCCTTCCTGCCGGAGTTGGCGGACAGCATCGTCGATCAGGTTTCCATCGAAACCGCGCAACCCGATCTCGATCTCTCGGTGCTGAAACGCCTGCCGAACAAGACGATCATTCTCGGCGTCATCAGCCTCGGCGACGCGGCGATCGAAACGCCGGAGATCGTGGCGGCGCGCATCCGCCGCGCTTTTCCCTTCGCGCCGCCGGAGCACATCGTCGCCGCGCCCGATTGCGGCATGAAATATATTTCGCGCGAGGTCGCGTTCGGCAAACTGCAGGCGCTGGCGGCGGGCGCCGCGATCGTGCGCAAGGAACTTGAAGGGCGTTAGTTTCCTGCGTTCGGCTTCAGGGCCGCGAAGAATTTCCAAATTTCCGCCGGCGCGTCGATGTCGCGGGTGGTGGCGCCCAGGACAGCCGGATAGGTATAAACCGGGTTGGGCACGACATGCCCGCCGCCGGCAATGGCGTAGAACACGATTTCTTTCTTTCCCGGCGCGCGCCACTCGGAGACCGTCACCGAAGTCGGATCGGCGGGGTCGCGATGCGGCAGCCCGGTCACGCGGGGATCGCCGCCATAACCGGCAACCTTGGCCCAATAGTCGGCCGTGGCCGGCGCCGAGACGACGAGGCCGCGGCTATAGTGAGGCGGCAAGATCACTTCGCCGCCGGTGAAGGGATTGATCGGATCGGCGGTGCCATCCATCAACAGCGCCGCGACCGGCTTGCGCGAAGGATGGCAGATGGAATTATCCGCCACCGGCAGATTGGCGCTGACGGCCGCGATGCCGGCGACCATCTCGGGCGCTTCGAGCGCCACCCGCAACGCCATCTGCGCGCCGTTGGAATGGCCCATGACGAAGACTCGCGACGGATCGCTGCCATGCTCGCCGTGAAACCGCGCGATCAGCGCGCGGAAAAACCCGAGATCGTCGATCTTCTCCCGCTTCGCCGGCAGCGGATCGGTCTTGCGGCAATCGTCCCAACTGTTTTTGTAGCCGGTCGGATAGATCGCGGCGAAGCCGTTCTCATCGGCGAGGCGATCGAATTCATGACCCGTGGCCACGCGCATGCCCTCGCCGCTGCCGCCGGTGCCGTGCAGCGCGAACAGGATCGGCGCGCCTTGCGGCAGATGCTCCGGGATATAAGCGAGATAGGAGCGCTCGACGCCGCCGACTTGGATCGTGTTTCGTTCGTCGGCGGCGAGGGTGTTTGTCGTGACGAAGACGAGCCAAACCAAAATCGTCATTCCCGCGAAAGTAGAAATCCAAGACCGTTTCACGTCACCTACCCTGGACCCCGGCTTTCGCCGGGGTGACGAAATAAAACCGGGACGCGTGAAACTCATTTTTCCTTCGGTTCCTCATAAGGAATCGAATGTTCGACCAGGTTCCAGATATAGCGGCCGGAATGAGTCTCGTGCTCCTCGATGATATGGCCGAGCAGCCCGCCGGCGCGCGATACCACGGCGACGCCGCGCATGATCTCGACCGGAAATCCGATCTCCAGTAAGAGCGCCGCGATCGCGCCGGTCGCGTTGATGGTCAAATGACGGCCGGTCTGTCGGTCGAGCTCCGCGCCGAGCTTTTTCAGCAACTCGATGTAGCGGCCCTTGACGTTGCATTCCCGCGCGATCTGAAACAGGCGTGGCGGGCGCGGGTCGTCGGGCTTGTGAATTGGATGGCCGAAGCCGGGCAGCGCCTTTTTTTGCGCGCGATGAGCGGCGACAGTGTCGCGGCAATAGGCGTCGAGATCGCCGCCCTTGTCGATCCCGGCCTTGAGGATCGCGCCGCATCCCTCCATCGTGCCGACGAACACGCTGCCGATGACCAGGAGGCCCGCCGCCATCGCGACCTGCACTTCCTCCGGCACATTATCGGCGATGAGCCGCGTCACCACGGCCGAGGGCGTCAGCCCATGCTCCATGAGCGTCACCAGGCAGGCATCGAGAATGCGCGCCTCGTCCTTGGTGGGAAAGCGGTGGCAGGTGAGGAAATACATGAACTCGGTGAAGCTGTATTTGCCCATGATCCCGTTGACGAGATCGTGGCCGCGCACCGTGATCGATCCCTCATCCGAGGTCGCGATCTGGGTCTTGGGAGCCGAAGCCATGTTTCCTCCTTTATCGGCGGAGCTTGAACCCCTCATCGGTCAGTTCGAATTCGCCGGCGCGGACGGCGTTGAGCCAGGCGCCGGTCTTGGCGACGCCGCCGAAGGTATAGAAATGCAGCCCGGCGATATCGAGTCCGGTGCGCGTCAGCGAAGCGACGATCGCTTCCGGCCCGGCATCGGTCAGGAGCCGCGCCATGCCCCGCCCGCTGGTGAGCGCGCGCAGGGAATTGCCGATGCCGCAGCGCACCGCGAATTTCGCGAGCGTGGCGACGCTGGCGGGGCCGGCGAGGCCGATGCGGATCGGCGCCGCGACCCCGCGCTCGCGCAACGCCGTGACGAAAGCGGCGATCGGCGCCGCCTCGAAGCAGAATTGGGTGACGACGGTCGGCGCGATCCCGCCCTCGCCGAGGCGCGCGAGCTTCGCCGCCATCGCCTCGGCGAGCGCGGGCGCCGCGATCTTGGGATGGCCCTCGGGATAGCCCGCGATGCCGACGCGGCGGATGCCGTGGCGTTCGAGCTTGCCGGTGGCGATGATGTCGAACGCGGCGGCATAGGGGCCCAGCGGCTTGTCGATATCGCCGGCGATGCACAGCACCTGCTCGACATCGGCCTCGCCCCTGAGACGCGCCAGCAGATCGTCGAGCGCCTCGGTGCTGGCGAAATAGCGCGCGCCGATATGCGGCACCGGATCGAAGCCGGCCTTCCTGAGCCGAACCGCGGCGGCGACGGTGATCTCGTTGGTGTCGCCCGGCACACGGGCGATATAGATCGGGCTACCCCGCTCGACGAGCTCGATGCAGCGGCGGATGGCGCCGTCGTCGCGCGCCATCAATTCGAGCGAGGCGCCGCGCGCCAGGGCGGCGATGGCGGCGGGCAGGCTGCTCACTAATACCGGTACTGATCGGACTTGAACGGGCCGTGATCCGAGACGCCGAGATAGTCCGCTTGCTTCGGCGAGAGCTTGGTGAGCTTGGCGCCGACCTTGGCGAGATGGAGCTGCGCCACCTTCTCGTCGAGATGCTTCGGCAGGGTGTAGACCTTCTTCTCGTACTTGCCCTGATTGGTGAAGAGTTCGATCTGCGCCAGCGTCTGGTTGGTGAAGGACGAGCTCATGACGAAGCTCGGATGGCCGGTGGCGCAACCAAGATTGACGAGCCGCCCTTCGGCCAAAAGGATGATGCGCTTGCCGTCGGGGAATTCGATCTCGTCGACCTGCGGCTTGATATTGTCCCATTTCAGGTTCTTCAGCGCCGCGACCTGAATCTCGTTGTCGAAATGGCCGATGTTGCAGACGATGGCGCGGTCTTTCATCTTGCGCATATGGTCGATGGTGATGACATCGACATTGCCGGTGGCGGTGACGAAAATGTCCGCCGTCGAACAGGCGTCATCCATGGTCACGACCTGATAGCCTTCCATCGCCGCCTGCAGCGCGCAGATCGGATCAACTTCCGTCACCATCACGCGCGCGCCGCCCTGGCGTAAGCTGGCCGCCGAGCCCTTGCCGACATCGCCATAGCCGCAGACGACAGCGACCTTGCCGGCCAGCATCACGTCAGTGCCGCGGCGGATCGCGTCCACCAGCGATTCACGGCAGCCATAGAGATTGTCGAACTTCGATTTGGTGACGC
>JAATGI010000429.1 GCA_015654725.1 Rhodospirillales bacterium | reverse complement strand
GCGCTCGAACAGCGTGCGCGCGCGTCGCGCGACGTCGTCTTGCCCGAGCGCGTAAGGCGGAACCGCGGTAGCGAGGGCAAGCAAACGGGGCGCTGAAACCAAGACGATCCTCGGGGTGGGGGGGAGATGGGCGCGGCCACGATACGATGCGGCTGCGGGGTCATTGATCACATCTTCGCGGGGTGCCCGTGAACCGGCGCCTGCCTGCGCCGCGCAACGCAGGGGTGTGGCTCTTCCGGTTGCGCGCGTGGGCAAAAGCCCTTTATAAGAATCATAATAGAATTCACCGCGTTCGAGTCCGCGAGGTCAATCATGGCGAATATCGTGTTGGGCATTGCGACGTCGCATGGGCCGTTGCTGTCGACGCCGCCCGAGATGTGGCATTTACGCGCGGCCGACGACCGCAAGATGCAGCATCCGTGGCGCGGCGGCACTTACAGCTTCGATGAGCTGGTGAAAATGCGCGCCGGCGAGAATCTCGAATTCAAGGCCTCGCTCGACGAGCGGGTCCGCCGCCATACCGCCTGCCAGGCGGCGATCGCGACGCTGGCGAGGAAATGGGATGAAGTGAAGCCGGACGTCGCGGTCATCGTCGGCAACGACCAGATGGAGATTTTCACCGACCAGAACATCCCGACCTTCCTGGTCTATTACGGCGAGACCATCGACAACATTCCGTTCTCGGACGAGCAGCGCAAGCGCATGCCGCCGGGCATCCTGATCGCGGAAAAAAGCCATCATCCCGACACGCCGCAAAGCTATCCGGGCCTGCCCGATCTGGCGCAGCACATCATCGCCAATTTGATGGCCAAGGAGTTCGATGTCGCGGCGGCGAAGCGCCTCCCCAAGACCGACGCCTCGCACACCAGCGGCATTCCCCACGCCTTCGGCTTCGTCTATCGCAAGATCATGAGCGACCGGCCGGTGCCGAGCGTGCCGGTGTTCGTCAATACCTTCTATCCACCGAATCAGCCCTCGACGCATCGCTGCCTGGAAATGGGCAAGGTGGTGGCGAGCGCGATCGAGAGCTGGAAATCCGACGCGCGGGTCGCGGTGTTCGCTTCCGGCGGCCTGTCGCATTTCGCGGTCGATGAGGAGCTCGATCTGAGCCTCATCGACGGCATGAAGAACAATAGCGAGAAGGCGCTGCTCGCGATTCCAGCCGATAGCTTCCGGGCCGGCACTTCCGAGATGAAGAATTGGATTCCGGTCGCCGGCATCATGATGAATCGCGGCATGAAGATGAACCTGATCGATTATGTGCCGTGTTATCGCTCCGAGGCCGGCACCGGCAACGCCATGGCTTTCGTGTATTGGCAATAACGCGAATTTAGGGAGATACCATGCCCGAGGATCGGATGCCGTCGCGCGCGGCCACGGAAGTTCGCACCGAATCAGGCGTCGTTTCCGGCGCCGGCGCCGACGTCATCGCCTATAAGGGCATTCCCTATGCCGCGCCGCCGGTCGGCGCCTTGCGCTGGAAGCCGCCGCAAAAGCCGGCATCGTGGTCGGGCGTGCGCGCGTGTACGAATTTCGGCGACGATCCGGTGCAGGGTCAGCGGCCCGACATGCGCGGGCCGAAGGTCAGCGAGGACTGCCTCACCCTCAATGTCTGGACCCCTGCCGAGCGCTCGAAGCCGCTGCCGGTCATCGTCTACATCTATGGCGGCGCCTTCACCGGCGGCTCGAGCTCGTTCCCGATGTATGGCGGCGAGGGCTTGGCGCGCAAGGGCGCGGTCGTGGTCACGGTCAATTACCGCCTCGGTATTTTCGGCTTCCTCGCCCATCCCGCGCTGACGGCCGAGTCGCCCAACCATTCCTCCGGCAATTACGGTTTGCTCGACCAGATCGCGGCGCTCCGATGGGTGCGCGAGAACATCGCTGGCTTCGGCGGCGATCCGAATTGCGTGACCCTCGCCGGTGAATCGGCGGGCGCGGCCTCGGTCGCGGCGCTGATGCTGTCGCCCTTGGCCAAGGGCTTGTTCCACCGCGCCATCATGCTGAGCGGCGGCGGCATGCGCGGCAAATGCGATCTCGCGGCCGCGGAGCAGGCGGCGCTCGCCGCGCTCGGGCCCGACATCGCCGCGCTTCGGGCGGCGCCCGCGGCGGAACTGCTGGCCAAGAATACGGCGGTCGTCATCGCCAATCGCGGCATCGACACGCCGCGCGTGCTCCAACCGATCACCGACGGCTGGG
>JAATGI010000330.1 GCA_015654725.1 Rhodospirillales bacterium | reverse complement strand
GAACTTCTGGCCGTCCAGCTTCTGGCCGACCTTTTCGGCCTCGCCACGCAGCTTGAGGTTGTTGGCTTCCAGGTGGGCTTTCTGGGTCTGGAAAAAGTCGCGGTTCGCCTTGGCGGCGCGCAGGGCCTTCTTCTTGGGCAGAAGTAAGTTGCGGGCGAAGCCGTCCTTGACGCGGACTTCGTCGCCCATCTGGCCGAGCTTCTCGACCCGTTCGAGCAGGATCACTTGCATGGTCGCGTCCCCCTCAGTTCAACACGTAGGGCAGCAGCGCCATGAAGCGCGCGCGCTTGATGGCGTTGGCCAGGATGCGCTGCTTCTTGTTCGACACCGCCGTGATGCGGGAGGGAACAATCTTGCCGCGCTCGGAAATGAAACGCTGCAGCAGCTTCACATCCTTGTAATCGATCTTGGGCGCGCCCGCGCCGGAAAAGGGGCAGGTCTTTTTGCGACGGAAAAAGGGACGGCGCTGGCCGCCTTCGGCGCCGTCACGCCCGCGTCCGCCTTCGCGGTCACCGCCGCCGAAGCCGCCGCGATCGCCGCCGCCAAAGCCGCCGCGATCGGAATAGCCGGTATCGCTCATCGCTCGGCTCCTTCGGCAACCGGTGCCGCCACCGCCGCCTCGGGCTCGTGATCGACGCGCCGGGGGCGGTCGTCGCCGCGGAAGCCGCGATCGCCGCCGAAGCCGCGGTCGCGATCCCGGTCGCGCTCGTCGCCGCGGCTCTTGTTCTGCAGCACCGCCGACGGGCCTTCCTCGAGCGCTTCGACCCTCACGGTGAGATAGCGCAGGATGTCCTCGTTGATGCGTATGTTCCGCTCCATCTCGGAGACGGCGGCGGGGGGCGCGTCGAGATTGAACATCACGTAATGGCCCTTGCGGTTTTTCTTGATGCGGAAGGCCAGGTTGCGCAGACCCCAGCTCTCGCGCTTTTTGACCGCGCCGCCATGTTCGGTGACGATGCCGGCGAACTGATCGGCGAGGGCATCGACTTGCGGGCCGGAAATATCCTGGCGCGCGATGAAGACGGTCTCGTAATACGGCATGAACCGTTTAACTCCCTCTGGCTGTTTCGCGGCCCGGTGCTGGTCGGAGCTTTCGGCTCAAACTGTCAGCTGCCCGGACCTAGCCGGCCCATGCCGGCAAGGAGGCGGCGGACTATACATCAAGCGCCCTCGGGCGCAAGGCCGGGTCCAGGCGCGGTAGTGGGTCAGTTTGGTATTGTCGAACCATCAGGGGCGCCAAGAGGCAGCCCACAGTAAATGCACTTAGACATATTCGATCGCTCCCAGGGGCGGGCGAAATAGTGTCCACATCGTGGGCAGCGGAACCAGATTATCCACGCGATCAATAAACCGGCAAAGAGTGTTTCCGCGCCAAACCAATAGAGCGCCGAAAGTAGCGGCATTCTCGGTTTGACCACAAAGGCGATGTTGAACACCACCACAAAAATACCGACGCCGCCGCTTGCGAAGAACCTAAATCGCAACCGTCGCCATGTGCTCGCGTAGCTATCTGCGCTCATTCAAGCCGCATTCTTTGCCGCTTCCCAATCGTCCACCACACGCACCAAATCTTCAAGCTCCCAAAGCTTGTCGGTCACGCCAGCGGCTTGCGCCGGGGTGGTGCGTAGGGTTTGATGGATGCGAACGAAATTGTAGTACATGAAATAGATCGCCAGCCCGTGAACGTGGTTTGAGAATTTCTTGGAGAAGGCGTTTGTAAGGCGGGTATAGCGCCGCAAGCCCATTCTGATTGAGAGGTTCGCGCGCTCCACGTAGCTGGTCGAGATATGCTTCGGATCGGGGCGGCCCTTAACCGGCGTGGGCTTCGCGCCGATGCACTCGGCGGGGCTATATCGCTTCTCCCCTTCCGGGGCCGCGCCGTAAATCTTGACCAGTTGCGCGTAGTCAACATCAACCCCAAAGACATTCTCGACGGCGCGGAGATAGGCGCCGTGGCCATCGCTCGTTAGCTGGATGCGATTGGCAACCCGCTCGGAAACGTCCCGAATAAATGCGGTCGCGTATTCCGCGTCGCGCCCGCCGACCAGCCACGAGACCATCAATTTCGTGTCGGCATCCAAAGCCGTCCAGCACCCCAGGCGCCCTCTGTTACCTGTTAAAACAGGTGATTTACAGGCATGCCACCTGCGCGTGCATCAAATTTTCTACCGTCTCCCGTGACCTCGCTTGCCCGATTTACGCAACATGCGTAACAGATGGGAGGGCCAAGGATTGATGTCAAGGAGACATGCCCCCACCCGCAAAGCTTTGCTTTGCCTCCCTCCCCCGTAAACGGGGGAGGGTATCTTAGGTTATTTTTCCGCGCCCGAACGATCTCGCCTTAGCCCGACCTTCCGCCCTACCTCCGGCGGCAGGGGCAAGGCGCGATGCTCCGCCAACATCGTGTCGATCCGCGTCTTGATCGCCGCCGGAAATGTCGCCACGCGCGGGCCGGCGAGATCGACATGCAGCGCCAGCATCTCGAAGGTCGCGACCGGCTCGCCGGTTTCGGCCAGCGCCATGCGCATGAAAAAATGCAGCCGTTTGTCGTCGGCGCCGACGACGCGGCCCCCGATCGCCAGCCGGTCGCCGCGCTTGGCCTCGCGCGCGTAGGTGACGTGGGATTCGACCGCGAACATGGTGCGATCGGTGTCGCGGCGATAGGCTTGGCCGACCCCGAGCCTGTCGAACAGAACGTCCGTCGCCTGGTCGAAGGCGAGGACGTAATAGGCCATGTTCATATGGCCGTTATAATCGATCCATTCCGGCCGGACCGCGAGTTCGATGAGATCAAGCGGCTCGGCTGACATCACTCGACCGGCGGCACGCCCCAGGTGAGCCAGCCGGTCCAGGCCAGCCAGAACATCGCGAACAGCATCGAGAGCACGGTGATGGGGATACCGGCGCGGGCATACTCGCCGAAGCTGATATGGACGCGGAATTGGCTCGCGCGCTCGGCGACGATGAGGTTGGAAAAGCTGCCGAGCAGCAAGAAATTGCCGGCGAAGGACAACAGGATCGCGAGGCCGTACAACGCGCCTTCGGGCGGGTTGGGCCAGACCTGCAACAACAGGATCACCGACGGCACATTGCCGAACACGTTGCTCATCACCAGGGTCAGCGGCGCCAGCACCGCCAAATGGTCGGGCGATAGCCCGCTATCCTCGAGCCAGGCCATGAACTGATAAGGCAGGCCCGATTGCGCCAGCGCGCCGGTGATCGCCGAGAGGCACACGAACAGCAGCAACAGCGGCCAATCCACCGCCGCGATCATGGTCCGGCTAGTGATCTTGCGGCTCGCCAGCAGCAGGGCCGCGATCACCAGCCCGCCGACCTCGCGCGGCAAGGAGGTGGTGAACAGGATCAGCAGCGCCACCAGCGCCACCAGCGCCTTGATGGTCTGGTTGCGGTCGAAGGGGTGGCGCGGCACTTCGGGCATGTCGACGTTGACCGCGGCGACCGTGCCGGTCACGCGTTCGTGCCACTGGAACCAGATCACGCCGAACACCACGACCAGGCCGAAAACCGCCGGCACGGCGCAGACCGACAGAAAAGTGTGGAAGCTCAGATTGCCGACCTGGCCGAGATAAATGTTCTGCGGGCTGCCGATCAGGGTCGCGGCCGAACCGGTGTTCGCGGCCGCGACCAACGCGATCAGGAACGGGCGCGGATCGTAGCCGCGGGCGCGGGCGCCGGCGATCAGCAGCGGCGCCATCGCGAACACCACGATGTCGTTGGCGAGCAGCGCAGTGAGCACGCCGCACACCGCCACGGTCAGCGCCAACAGCGAGGTCGGGCCGCTATGCCGGGCCGTGATCCAGTCCGCGCACAGATCGTAAAACCCGGCCGCCAGGAATTGCGCCGATATGATCATCAGCGCGAACAGCAGCACGATGGTCGAGACGTCGATGCTGCTGCCGACATCGTCGAGCGACACGGTCTCGGAGCCGATGAGCGCGATCGCGCCCAACAGCGCGATGCCGGTGCGATCGACCTGAAACCAAGGCAGGCGGCCGGCCCCCATGCCAAGATAGGTCAGGAAAAACACCAGGACGACGATCGCGTTTTGCATCGGGACGAAGGGCCGCGAGGAAGGCTTACTTGACGGGAGGGCCGATCATAGAATTGTTTGGGGCGAACTCTCCAAGGGATTTCGCCGCAGGCTCGAAATCGGCATGAGAACCATCTTCCGCTATCGCGACGAGCGCCACTACCCCGAGCAGCCGGCGGCGATCTGGCCCTATCTCGCCGATACCGAGCGGATCAACGAACTGGTCGGCTTCGCCGCCTACCGTTTCGAGGAAAAGCCCGACGCCCAGGGCCGGGTCAGGCGCTATGCCAGGGGCAAGCTCGGGCCGTTGCCGGTGCGCTGGGAGGAAGGCTTCGGCGAATGGCAGGAAAATCGCCGGCTGGTGCAAACGCGCCATTTCACGACCGGGCCTGTGCGCCGCTTTCATGTCGGGTTCGATCTCTACCCGGAGGGGACCGGAAGCCGGGTCGAATATTGGGGCGAGGTCGAATGCGTCGGCGTGATGGGGCTGGTGGCGCGCTATTCGGGCGTGATGCGGCGCGAAGCCAACCATCGCGCCGACGCCATCGACCGCATGATCCGCGCCGGCGCCGCGCCCGGCCATGTTCCCGGCGCCGCCGAGGAAAATGTCGTTACCGGCGCCGCCAAGCGCCGGCTCGATGAATTGGCGGCCGGGCTGGCGCACGATCCGGCCTCGCACGGCCTTTCGCCCAAGCTCGTCGATTTGCTCACCCACGCGCCGCTATCGGCGCTGCGCGGCCTCCGGCCCTTGGCGCTGGCGAAATCATGGCACGCGGCCGAAGACGAGACCGTCGAGCTGTTTCTCGCCGCGCAAAAGGCCGGCATTGTCGCGATGGGCTGGGACTTGTTGTGCCCGCGCTGCCGTGGCGCCAAGGCGCGCGCGACCCGGCTCGACGAGCTGCCAACGGGCGCGCATTGCGCCTCGTGCAACATCGATTACGAGCGCAATTTCACCCGCAATGTCGAGCTGACCTTTCATCCCGAGCCGTGGCTGCGCGCGCTGCCCGAGGGCGAATTCTGCATGCTCGGCCAGGGCACCACGCCGCATGTCAAATTCCAGGCCGAAGTGGCGTCGGACACGGCGGCGCGCTTCGATCTGGCGCTGCCGCCCGGCCCTTACCGCTTCCGCACCGCCGAGCCGGGCTCGGAACGGGATTACGAGATCGGCGCCGACGGTTTCATCCCCGATATGGCCGCGCGCGGCGGCGAGATTCTGCTCCACCCGCCCGGCCAGGCCGGCGCGGTCGCGATCCGCAACGACACCGAGCGGCCGCTTTATTTCGTGATCGAGAGCCGCGAATGGGCCACGGACGCGCTGACCGGCGAGCGCGTCATCGCCATGCCGGCCTTCCGCCGGCTCTGTCCCGAACAACTCCTGCGCCCGGGCGACGACGCCGAGATCGGCAGCGTCGCCATCATGTTCACCGACCTGCAAGGCTCGACCAAGCTCTATGACGAGCTCGGCGACGCCACCGCCTTTCGTCTGGTGCGCGAGCATTTCGCCTTCCTCGCGGCGCGGGTGGCGCGCCATAACGGCGCCATCGTCAAGACCGTGGGCGATGCTGTGATGGCCGCGTTCCACGATCCCGCCGACGCCGTCCGGGCCGCGCTCGCGATCCAGGACGAGGTCGCCGGCTTCAATCGCGGCCGCAGCGATGCCGGGATCGTGTTGAAGCTCGGGCTGCATCGCGGCTCTTGCATCGCCGTCACCGCCGGCGGGGTGTTGGATTATTTCGGCTCGGCGGTGAATACGGCCGCGCGGCTCGAACATCAATGCCAGGGCGGCGAGGTCATCGTCTCGGCGGCGATGCTCGCCGACCGCGCCGCGCGCGAGGCGCTCGAAGGCCGAACCCTGATCGAGGACAGCGCCTTGCTGAGGGGTTTAGCCGAGCCGGTGAGGTTCGTGCGGGTGGGGCATCTCCGATCCGATGGCTAGAGCCAATTCTCCACGCGGAGTCCCGCCACCCGACGGAATTCGCGGATGTTATTCGTCACGATTACCAAACCCTCGGCGCGCGCATGAGCGGCGATCATCGCGTCGTGAAGCCCGATCGGCGTTCCGACCCGTTCAAGCTCGGCGCGGATTTGACCGTAATGCGCGGCGGCGGCCGGCGAGAATGGCAATGTGTCGAGCCGCGCGCGGAAATTCTCGACGGCTTCGAGATTTTCCGTTCGCCGCGCCGATTTTTCCGCGCCGTAATGCAGTTCACCCAGCGTAATGCTGGAAATGCACAGCTGTTCG
>JAATGI010000049.1 GCA_015654725.1 Rhodospirillales bacterium | reverse complement strand
GCGCCAACCCATTCGGGAATCCCTTCCCGGATTCAAATGTCAGATTTTCACCACTAGGTCCCAAAACCGGCTGTTTAAGTAGATTGAAAGGCCCTTAATGTCCTTCTCGCCAGCCTTCGGGTTGCCCAGCACTGTATCCGGCGCCTCCTCGCTGCCGAGAAGGACGATCGTCGTGCCATTCGTGCGCACCCAGGTTGGTGCACGTCAAAGCCTTGCATTTTATACGGCATTGCCGTATATTAATCCCTGTGGCAAATGCGCTCGTCTCGGTGATCGAAAGCACGGCCTATTTGGCGGCCGCGACCAAGCTCATGACCGAGGCGGAGCGCGAGGGTCTTGTCGATATGTTGGCGAGCGAGCCGGAATGCGGCGACCTGATCCGGGGCGGTGGTGGCATACGAAAGGTGCGCGTGGCGCTCGCCGGGCGCGGCAAAAGCGGCGGCGCGCGCGTGATCTATTATTTTCATAGCAAGGCGATCCCGCTCTTGGTCATTTCGGTCTTCGCCAAAAACGCCAAGGCCGACTTGTCGGATGCCGAAGTCGCCGAACTTGCGAAAGCGGTTAAGGTTTATTCAAAACAGTGGAGCAGGTAGCCAATGTCGAAGAAAGCGTTTGACAAGATCATGGCCGGTATCGAGGACGGCATCGCGTTCGCCAAGGGCGACAAGAGCCGGGGCGTCGAGCATATCGTACGAGTGCCGGCGGCGGTCGATGTCCGCGCCATCCGCCGGAAATTCGGCCTGAGTCAGCGCAAATTCGCCGACCGGTTCGGCTTTGATGCCCGCGCCTTGCAGGAATGGGAGCAAGGGCGGCGCCGCCCGGATCGCGCCACGCGCATTCTGTTCCGCGTCATCGAGCGGGCGCCGGAGGTGGTCGAACGCGCGCTCGAAGAGGTGTGATCGATAGTTCCAACTAAGACCGACGATCACCCCCACCCGATCGCAGCCTTCGGCTGCGATCCTCCCTCCCCCATCGAGGGGGAGGGACAATATAGGCGAAAGCGCTAGAATCGGGGCAGGTATAGCGCGGGGACTGACCTCACATGCTTCGCTTCCGGCCTAGATCGCGTCTCGCATGGCGCTTCGGCTGGCCCGCGCTCGGCTCGTTCGGTCCGCCGCAGGCGGCGGTGCCGGTGCTGTGGGCGCTGATCTCGGCCTTATGGATCGGCATCGCCTCGGCGGCGCCCGAATTGATCTGGCAGGGCATGAAGATCGCGCTGGCGCGCCCGACCTGGGCCGATCTGGTCTCGGCGGTGCTGATCGGCCTGATCCTGACCTTTTTCATCGAGCCGGTGATGGAGCGGGCGCGCGATCTGTTGAACCGCCCGTCCCTGCCCAGGGCCTTCGACGGCCGCTCGCACCGCGCCTTGTTCGGCGCCATTTTGAGCTTCGTGTTCGCGATCGTCTCGGTCGGGCTGCACGACGCCATGATCGCGCTGATCTCGAACCAGGGCTTCCAATATAACGGCAATTCCGGCCTCACCGTCGGCATCCGGGTGACCGCCGAATGGGCCTTCGTTCCGGTCGCGATCGCGCTGGCCTGGCACGCCGCCGGCGACCGCCGCCTCGCGGTGCCGCTCGGGATTTTCGCCGCGGCGTCGCCGGTCGTCGCCGCCTGGCTGTTCGCCTGGCCGGTCGCGACCGTGATCACCACGGCGGTGCCGTGCCTCGCCATCCTCGGCCTCGGCTATGGCCAGATGCGGCGCGAGCCGGAGCAGGAGGCATTCGCGCGCTCGGCCTTCCGCCTCCTCATCGTCGCCGCGATCTGGCTGCCGGTCGCGCTGCTGATCGATCGGCTGGGCGCGTATCGCGGCCAGTTCTATGGCCTGACCGATTTTCTGGTCGATGCGCGATTCTATATCGGCTGGGCGATTGGCCTCGCGCTGGTGCCGGCGCCCGTCGATGCCCGAAGCCGCGCCGAGCGCATGGCGCCATGAGGGAGCCGCGCTCTTGTTGCGGCGCAAGGTGAGACCCAGCTAAGGGCATGACGTTTCGCCGCCCGGGGGATTCCTGACCATGCCGACCTTGTTCGATCCGATCGTTATCGGCGCGCTTCGCCTGCCGAACCGCATTCTGATGGCGCCCTTGACCCGCAACCGGTCGAGCGGCCCCGGCCGCGTGCCGAACGCGCTGATGCTCGACTATTATCGACAACGCGCCTCTGCCGGGTTGATCGTTTCCGAGGCGACCTCGGTCTCGCCGCAGGGCGTCGGCTATCCCCACACGCCGGGCATCTGGTCCGAGGAGCAGGTCGCGGGCTGGCGCGCCATCACCGACGCCGTGCATACGGCCGGCGGCCAGATCCTGCTTCAGCTCTGGCATGTCGGCCGTATCTCCGATCCGAGCTATCACGACGGCGCGCCGCCGGTGGCGCCGAGCGCGATCGCCCCCAAGGGCCATGTCAGCTTGTTGCGGCCGGAGCGGCCTTATGTGACGCCGCGCGCCCTCGACCTGGCCGAAATCCCCGGCGTGATCGAGGCTTTCCGCCAGGGCGCCGCCAACGCCAAGCGCGCCGGCTTCGACGGGGTCGAGATCCACGGCGCCAACGGCTATCTCCTCGACCAGTTCCTGCAGGACGGCAGCAACCAGCGCACCGACCGTTATGGCGGCCCGATCGAGAATCGCGCGCGGCTGATGCTCGACGTCACCGACGCGGTGGTGTCGGTGTGGGGGCCGGGCCGGGTCGGCATGCATCTCGCACCCCGCGCCGACGCGCACGACATGGGCGACAGCGACCTGCCGGCAACCTTCCTCTATGTCGCGCGCGAATTGGGCAAGCGCGGCATCGCCTTTCTCTGCGCGCGCGAATCGGTCAAGGCGCCGCGGCTCGGGCCGCAACTCAAGGCCGCGTTCGGCGGCGCCTATCTGGCGAATGAGGGCTTCGACCAGGCGAGCGCCGAGACGGCACTGGCGGCGGGCGAGGCCGACGCCGTCGTGTTCGGTAAGCTGTTCCTCGCCAATCCCGATCTGCCGCGCCGCTTCGCGATGAAGGCGCCGCTCAATCCGTGGAACCCTGCGACCTTCTATGCCGAAGGCGCGCTCGGCTATACCGACTACCCCGCGCTGGCCGAGGCGGCGGAGTAACCCGTCACTTGTTGTCGCGCGGCTTCAATTCCACGCCGGCGCGGGTCTCGAGCGCGCGCACCAACTCGCTGAGGCTGGCATCGGCGGGCTGTAGCGCCTGAATCTCGGCCCAGAGGCGTTGCGCCGCCTGGGACAGCGGCAGGTCGAGATCGACATCGGTCGCGACCTTCCGGGCGATGTTGATGTCCTTCATCATCAGCGCCAGCTTGAAGGCGTCGTCATAGCGGCGGTTGAAGACGTGCCGCCGGAACTGGGTGCGGCTGATCCACGAGCCGGCGGTCGCCGCGTCGAACACGTCGTTCATCACCGTGGGATCGAGGCCGTTGCGGGTGCCGGCGATCAACCCCTCGGTGGTCGCCATCAGGGTGATCGCGGAGATGAAATTGTTGATCGCCTTCATGACATGGCCCGAGCCGACCGGACCGAGATGGAAATGCTGTTTGCCGAGAACCTCGAAGAGAGGCCGCACCCGCTCGATATCTTTGCCCTCGCCGCCGACCATGAACACCAGCTCGGCGGCCTTGGCGCCCGCCTCGGCGCCCGAGACCGGCGCGTCCACCATCGCGACGCCCGCCACCGCTAGCCGCGCCGCCACCTCCCGCGTGTGCCACGGTTCCGCGGACGACGTGTCCAGCAGCAACGTGCCGGGTTTCATGCCCTCGATCAGGCCGACGGCGCCGAGCGCGACCTCGCGCACCTCGACGCCCGAGGGCAGCATGGTGATGACGACGTCCGACGCGGCGCCGACCGCCTTCGGCGATTCGGCGATCGCGACATTGTTATAGGGCGCCGCGACCTTGCGGGCCCCGTCGCGGTTGAGATCATGCACGGTCAGCCCGTAGCCCGCCTTGGCGAGATGCCCGGCCATCGGCGTGCCCATGACGCCGAGGCCGATAAATCCGACTCGCTCAAGCGCCACGGCTTCGCCTCTCTAAAGCGGGCCGAGCGGCGGCAGGCCGAAATGCAGCCGGGCGAAATTGGGCGCGGTGCGCATATAGCGCATGGTGCCGTGGGTTCGAAGCACCGCGAGGACGCGGAAATGGCGCGCCAGCTTGGAGTCGCGCTTGCCGCCGCTGGTGCCCGCCGTGGTGAAGAGCAGGTCGGTCGCCTCCCAGGCCAGCTTCACGCAATGCTGCAGCACCAGGACCATGGCGCGGTCGGTCTCGTCGGTGAACGCCACGCCGTCCTCGACCCAGCGCCGGCAATGCTCCATGTAATCGCGCCCGACGCTCATCAAGGCGCCCTCGGCGGTATCGATCCAGGCCCGCGCCAGGCCGTAATATTCCTGATATTCCTGCAGCGCCATGCGCGTCCCGCCCGCCACCACCGGCCGCGGCGGTTTTTTCAGCGTGTCCTCGTAGAGATCGAGCGCGCCCCTGGCGATGCCGACCGCCACCGCCACCGCCTCGGCGATGAAAAAGGTTGGCTTGCGGCCGTGATACATCGGATTTCGCAACAGCCGGTTGGCCATGTCGCGCGGCGGATTGTCCATCCAGATGGTCCAATCGACGGCGCGATGGTCGGGGATGAAGATATTCTCCACCACGGCGCGGCGCGAGCCGGTGCCTTGCATGCCCACCATGTGCCAGTTATTGACGATGGTATATTGGTCGCGCTCGACCAGGAGATGCATGTGGGTCGAGCTGCCGTCGGGATTCTTGCGGTCGGCGCCGCCCAAGAGATGGGTCGCGACATCGCAGCCCGAAGCGTAATCCCAACCGCCCGAAACGCGATAGCCGCCTTCGACCGGGATCGCGGTCGCGGGCGAGCCCACCGCCGGCGCGCGAAACTCGCCGTCGGTGCCATAGGCGTCGAACTGCGCCTGGTCGGAATAGACCGCCAGCATGACCGGGTGTCCCGCCGTCAGCGCCAGCACCCAACCGCTCGACGGGCAGCCGCGCGCGATTTCGCTCATGACCTTGAAAAAAGTCGGCACGTCGAACTCGTAGCCGCCGAAGCGGCGCGGCTGCACGATGCGGTAAAAGCCCGCCTTGATGAACTCGGCATTGGTCTCGGGCAGAATCGCGCCCGACGCCTCGCAGGCATCCTGCCGCTCGCGCAGCACGCCGCGCATCGCTTGCGCGCGGCGGATCATCTCCTCGGGCGTGAGATCGGGTTCCGGCGGCGAGATAAAGCCGCGCCCGGTCGCGGCCTCTGGTTTGGTCGCTGTCAACGCCACCGTTCCCTCCAGCGGCCGGACGGCTTGAACGCCGCTCCGGTCAACGATACCGGCCCTTACGCGCCGACGAATTTGGTGGTGAGCTTGCCGATCTTGCTGATCTCGCACACGGTGACGTCGCCGGGCTTGAGGAATTGCGGCGGGTCCATCGCGAAGCCGACGCCCGAGGGCGTCCCGGTCGCGATCACGTCGCCCGGCTCCAACGTCAATCCGGCCGAGAGCGATTGGATGATCGCCGGAATGTCGAAAATCATCATCTCGACCTTCGATTTCTGGCGCTGCTGGCCGTTCACGGTCAGCGACAATTCAAGTTCCTTCGGGTTCGGAATCTCGTCCTTGGTGACGATGCACGGCCCCATCGGGCAGGAACGGTCGAGGCCCTTGCCCTTGAACCATTGCTCGTGGCGGCGTTGCAGATCGCGCGCGGTGACATCGTTGACAATGGTATAGCCGAAGACATGGTCATAGGCGTTGGCGGCCGAAATATTGCGCCCATAGGTACCGATGACGACGCCGAGTTCGACCTCGTAATCGATGCGGGTCGAGACCGCCGCCTCGATGCGGAACTCGTCGTCGGGGCCGATCACGGCGGTCGGCGGCTTGGTGAAAATCTGCGGCACCTCGGGGAGCTTGGTCTGCACGCCGCGCACCCGGTCGCCCTCGGCGACATGCTCCAGATAGTTGCGGCCGATACAGAATACATTCTTTGCCGGGCGCGGAATCGGGGCCTGGAGCTTGACCTCGGACGCCGGGGCGATCGCCGGCGCGAGCTTGGCGCTGCCCGCGTCATCCTCGAGCCGGTGGGCCGCGTGCAACGAATTGGCGCCGCCGGTGATGAAGCCGATCATGTCGTGGCCGGGCGAGGGCATGCCGGCGAGACTCGCGGCCTTGGCCAAATCCAACACCTTGCCGTCCTTGAGGATCAAGCCATAAGCGGTCGCGCCGCCGCGCGAAAAGGTTACGAGCCTCATTGCTTTCTCCCGTCGAAATATCGGTTGCGATCGCCCGTCGATGCCGGCTTGCGATGCCCGATCCAAGCGTTTAGCTTGGCCGCCCGGCCGAGGCAAGATCGCAATGCGCTCGGCCGTTATGTGCCGAGAACAGGGAAGCGCCGCGCTCATGCCTCACTTATTTCCCACCACCGTCGTTGGCAGTTATCCGCAGCCCGACTGGCTGGTCGATCATGAATATGCCAATCGCATCCCTCGCATCCGCGCGCCGCATATCTGGCGCGTGCCGGAGCCGTTCCGCGAGGCGGCGCAGGACGACGCCACCCGGCTCGCGATCCGCGACATGGAACGGGCCGGCATCGACATCGTGACCGACGGCGAGATCCGCCGCGAAAGCTACTCCAACCGCTTCGCCGTGACCCTGGAGGGCGTCGATGTCGAGCATCCGGGCGAGGTGGCGGGCCGCGCCGGCGGCATGAAAATGCCGGTGCCGCGCGTGGTCGGCAAAATCCGCTGGCGGGGGCCGGTCGAGGCGCGCGACGCCGCGTTCCTGCGGGCCGAGACCGACCGCGCCACCAAGATCACGCTGCCCGGCCCGTTCACGCTGGCGCAGCAGGCGCAAGACGATTTCTATGGCGACGACGAGGAAATGGCGATGGATTACGCCGTCGCCGTCAATCAGGAATTGAAGGCGATCAAGGCCACCGGCATCGACGTGGTTCAGCTCGACGAGCCATGGCTGCAGGCGCGGCCGCAACAAGCCGCGCGGTATGGCATCAGGGCCATCGACCGCGCGCTCGACGGCATTCCGGGCGCGACCGCGCTTCATCTCTGCTTCGGCTATGCCCATGTCGTGACCAACAAGCCCGCGGGCTACGCCTTCCTGCCGCAGCTTTCCGACTGCTCGGTGCAGCAAATCTCGATCGAGGCGGCGCAGCCCCGAATCGATTACGGCGTGCTCCGGGAATTGAGCCGCAAGACCATCATTCTCGGCGTCATCGATCTCGCCAGCCACAAGGTCGAGACCGCGGCCGAAGTGGCGGCGCGAATCGAAAAGGCGCTGCCCTATGTCGATGCCGCGCGGCTCGTCCCGGCGCCCGATTGCGGCATGAAGTACCTGCCGCGCGACGTGGCCTTCGGCAAATTGAAGGCGATGAGCGAGGGCGCCGCGATCGTCCGGAAGAAACTCGCGGGCTGAACCTCAGCCCCAAACCCGCGCCGCGACCTCGACGACACGGCGAAGCTTCGCCGTCTGGTCGGCGAAACTAAGCTTGTTGCCGCCGGTGCTCGAAGCGAAGCCGCATTGCGGGCTGATCGAGACTTGCGCCAAATCGACGTGACGGCTCGCCTCGTCGAGGCGCGCCGTGAGCGATGCGATCGACTCCAGCTCGGGATTCTTGGTCGAGATCAGGCCCAACACCACGTGCTTCCCCTTGGGCAGAAATTTGAGCGGCGTGAAATCGCCGGCGCGCGGACTGTCATATTCGAGGAAATAACACGGCATCTTGATCTCGTTGAACAGCGTGTCGGCGACCAGCTCATAGCCGCCCGCCGCCTGCCAATGGCCCTGATTGTTGCCGCGGCAGGAATGCATCGCGATGAACATATCGCCGGGTGCCTCGGCGATCGCCGCATTGATGATCTCGGTATAGAGGGTCAGCAGATCGCGCCAATTGTCGCCGCGCGCCTTGAGCGTTCCTTGGATATGCGGATCGCTGAATTTCGCGACCGAGGTTTCGTCCATCTGGACATAGCGGCATCCCGCCTCGTAGAGCGCGCGCAGTTCCTTGCGGAAGGCGTCGATCACGTCGGCCCAGAAATTGTCGAGATCGGGATAGGCGTCGCGGCTGATATTCTCGCGCCCGCCGAAGAAATGCAGCACCACCGGCGACGGGATGGTGAGCTTCGCCATGACCTTCGTATGGTCGGCGACGAACCGCCAATCCGCGACATGGATGGGCTTGGTCCATTTGAGGCGCTGATTCACCACCGGCAACGAAGCCTGAACGCGATGGCCGCTCCGGTCTTGATAATCCCAGCCCGAACCGCCGGCGAGATTGACGCTGACGCCGCCGAGTCCGCGCTCGTAAAAATCGACATAGTAGTTGCGGCGGCGATATTCGCCGTCGGTCACGGCCGGAAAGCCGATCTCCTCTTGGAGCCGGATCGCGTCGAGGATGTGCTTGTCCTCGATCGCGCGCAGCGCCGCCGCGTCGATCTTGCCCTCGGCCAAGTCCTTCCGTGCCGCGAGCAATTCGAGGGGACGCAACAAGCTGCCGACCTGGTCGGCGCGGAACGGCGGGATTGACCCCGGCATGAATGCCTCCTTGCGACAGCCCCTACCCCAACGCTGCGCGTTGCTTCCCTCCCCCGCTTGCGGGGGAGGGTTGGGAGGGGGCTTTTGGTCGGCTATCATAGGCCAAGTCAGGCCTCAGGAGGCATGCTTGCGTAACGATCTCGATTTCGCCTGGCCGCGCGAAGGGCTGCGGCGCGTGCCTTATGAAATCTATACGCGCGACGATATTTACGCCGAGGAACGCGGGCGCATTTTCATGGGCGCGACCTGGAACTATCTCTGCCTCGAGATCGAGCTGCCCTATCCCGGCGATTACCGCGCCAGTTTCGTCGGCGATGTGCCGGTGGTGGTGACGCGCGGCCGCGACGGCGCGTTTCACGCCTTCGAGAATCGCTGTCTCCATCGCGGCGCGACACTGTGTTTGAAGCCCGGCAACGGCGCGGCGCTGAGCTGCGTCTATCATAATTGGAGCTACGATCTGACCGGCAAGCTCACCGGCGTGGCGTTCCAAAAGGGCGTCAACGGCAAGGGCGGCATGCCGCCCGAATTCTCGATCGCGGACCGCCGCATCCGGCCGCTCCGGGTCGAGAGCTTCGCCGGGCTGGTGTTCGGCACCTTCTCCGACGTAACGCCGCCGATCGAAACCTATCTCGGCCCCGAGATCGCCGCGCGCATCCGCCGCGTCATGGCGAAACCGATTCGCCTCATGGGCGGCGTCAGCCAATATCTGCATAGCAATTGGAAAATCTACGCCGACAATCTGCGCGATTCCTATCACGCCAGTCTGCTGCACCTGTTCTACACGACGTTCAAATTGAACCGGCTGTCGCAGCAGGGCGGCATCATCGTCGGCGGCGATGGCGGCAACCATGTCAGCTACTCGAAGATGCTCACCGACCGCCAAAGCGCCGACTATGACGCGGCCGATATCCGCGCCCAGCAGGACGGCTTTAGCCTGGCCGACCCCTCGCTGCTGAAAGGCCGCGACGAATTCGGCGACGGCATCACGCTGCAAATCCTCACCGTGTTTCCCGGCTTCGTGCTCCATCAGATTCAGAACAGCCTGGCGGTGCGCCAGATTCTGCCCAAGGGCTTGGGCGAGACCGAACTGAACTGGACCTATTTCGGTTTCGAGGATGACGACGCGGCGATGAAGACCATCAGGCTCAAGCAAACCAACCTCGTTGGTCCCGGCGGTTATGTCTCGATGGAGGACGGCGCGGTGGTGGGCTTCGTGCAGCGCGCGTTGCCGGGTGCGGCCGGCGACGCCTCGATCGTCGAAATGGGCGGCGCCGGCGCCACGAGCCAGGATACGCGCGTCACCGAGGCCGCGGTGCGCGGCTTCTGGCAGACCTATCGCGAGCGGATGGGAATCTAAGTGATTTGTCCGTCGTCCCCGCGAAAGCGGGGACCCAGGGCAAGCGACGTGTGGTCACCCTGGGCCCCTGCTTTCGCAGGGGTGACGGAATGTGTATCGATGAGCTGACAGCAATGACCGATAGCGATATTCGTTCCCTCGTCGAGAATTTGAACGCGCGTTATGTCGCCACCATCGATGACGACCGGCTCGAGGACTGGCCGCTTCTCTTCATCGAGCGCTGCCGTTACGACATCGTCACCGCCGAGAACGAGGAACAAGGCTTGCCGCTCGGCCTGTTTCACGCCGATTCGCGCGCCATGCTGATCGACCGGGTCGCCTCGCTGCGCCGCGCCAACATCTATGAGGCGCAGCGTTATCGCCACATCGTCTCGGCGGCGGCGATTCTCGAATCGGCGCCGGGCCTGATCCGCGCGCAATCCAATTTCCTGGTGGTGCGCATCATGCTCGATGGCGCGATGGCGTTGTTCGCGAGCGGGCGCTATCTCGACCGCGTCGATCTCACCGGCCCCGAACCGCTCTACGCGGAAAAGCGCGCGATCCTCGACAATCGCCGCATCGACACGTTGCTGGCCCTGCCGATTTAGAGTCTGATACGGCCAGATCGAATCGGTCTCGTTCATCATTCCCGCGAAAGCGGGAATCCAGGGCAAGCGACATCTGGTTGCCCTGGGCCCCTGCTTTCGCAGGGCGACGAGTAAGT